>CAZECW010000093.1:0-7086 GCA_964510585.1 uncultured archaeon
TGGTTTATTAGAATGAGTCTCTCCGGCTTCATATCCTTTATACGTGTCGTTCTCCTACATTATTTTTCCCTCAGCCCCACAAGAAACGCTACAAAAAGCAGGATCAACCAGAAAAAAAGCCCAGTTTATCCGAATCTATAGACTTGGATGAACTGGTGAAGAAGATTGATAGGGAGGAGAATCTGAACAAAATTAATTTTCTGGTTTCACGCGTATCTTGGTTGAGTAGAGAAATAAACTGCGCGTTTTTAGGGAATTTGAGGTTATTCTCTATTGCCAGAAAAATTGACTGTGAGAGGAATCTGGATACCGTTTGTGACACTCTATTCAACTTTTACCTGTGCAGTGAGGATGCTGCTAAAAGACTTTTAGAAGAAATTAGTTTTGAGACTCTGATAGCCAAAGTCGTCAATGAGCAAGACTCTGACAAAATTGCCATGCTACTCCATCATATTTATCTAGTCTGCCAAGGGGTTTCGGAAAAAATTGCCAAAATAGTGAGAACCAAAGTTAGACACGAAGAGAGTTTAGAAAAAATCACGGAACTCCTTTTCAAACTACGCCTACTAAAAAGCAGATTCGAAGGCAAGCTACACCTTTTAGAAATGAAAAAGAGAGAACAGGGCCAGAAAGATTACGGAGAAGCACGCTTAACCCGTCTCAGCCAAAGTATTGATACAGAAATGTTGCGCCACATTGTTGAGAGCATCGATTTAGAAGATCTAGCCACAAAAATTAACCTAGAAAAAAACTTCCAAAAAATCTTTGAACTCATCACAGAAATCTCCAAGCTAAGCAAGGAAACAAGCATAGAACTCCTAAGCAAAACAAACCTAGAACACCTAGCCTTAAAATATGAAAAAATCGCAAAACCATAATCCGATAGATAAATCTAATAAAAAACTCCAAAAACTTCAGCGGAAAAATGGTAAGTGGAGGAGCGGCTCGTTTTTAGCCGAGAAGAATTTTTCTCATCGCTTCCTTTTCCATCTCTTCTATGAGGGGAATTCCCGTTACTCTTTTTGCTCTATCAGTCAATGAAGCTATGTCGTTTCTGTCTAGGAGGTTGAGCTTCCACTTTCGCACTCCTGCCATCAGTTGCTTAAGTCCCGTTCCAATCTTGTCCACATAGTAGCTGTAGAGACCTATTGCGCCTGGAGGTATCAAATTGTAGTCTGAACCATATTTTTGACGGAGCTCAGCGCTGCACACAAAGAATTTATCTGGTTCACCACCATAATTTTTAACAAACTCCAGTGGCAAGGCGTTTTCTTGAGCAAGCTCGGAGAAGTAGGAGGCCTTCATAACTGCGGTGACCGGCGCCCTCGCCATGGCAATGGCTTTCACAAATGGTGCGCCGTTAAAATTGCTTAAAGCTATGGCTTTAAATATTTGAGTTTCACTGGTGAACCCACCGGCCATAGCGATATCCGGTATGTACATATTGTTCTCTTTCATTATGTTTAGGCACTGTAAAACCTGTGCTTCTAGAAAAACTGTAGGCGTGGCACACTCAAGCATCATAGGCACAGGACTCATGCCGGTTCCGCCTCCAGCACCATCAAAGGTGACCAAGTCAACCTTGGCTTCAGAAGCGCATTTTAGTGTGAAGGCAACTACGGCAGGTTTGTAAGCTCCAGTTTTAAGAAATACTCTTTTAGCTCCCTGCTCCCTAAGAGAATCCACGTCCTCCAAAAAGGTTTTCCTCTCAGGCATCCCCACTCTGCTGTGGCGCTCAAAAGATTTGAAGGTTCCCTCCTTGAACGCCTGCTGAACATTGGGGTCTTCAGGGTCGGGAATAACGATATATCCTCTTCTCTTAAGGGTTATGGCATGATCAATGTCTGTTACTCGTACCTCGCCACCCAAGGCTTTGGCTCCCTGTCCCCATTTCCTCTCAATTGTACTGACTTCCAGTTTTGATAGGGCATACACATCTACGCCTAACCGCTGATCCTCAACATTGGTTTGTATAACAATGTCTCCATGTTCTCCGTCCCAAAACTCTCTGAATGCCTCAACTCTCTCACTCATGTCTGGAGAGTGTGTAACCTTCCCATTTGTGAACTGGGCTTCAAGATCCATTCCACAAACATTTTCGCCTATCACCTGCATAGTACCCGAAATTGCCGCGCCGATTGCCAGGCCTTTCCAGTTATACTTGGCTACATAGGTTGAACCCAACGCCGCAGTGAAGACGGGAATTTTGAGTTTAACGCCTCCTACAACAGTTTCAATATCCACCGCGGGAAATAGGGCTTTGTCGGGGTCAGGCTCTATGCCCTCAGCTCCAAGCACATTCACCATTATCTGGAAATCTGACCAATCAACAACGTAATACTTGTTGGAGGCTGCTGTGCTCATTCCAAACTGCTCGGGGAGAGGGTAAAGAGCTTCCCTTCCTCTAAAAGCAGCTTTTCCAACCTCACAAAGCGACCTACACTCATAAATACAAATGGGACACATACCACTAGTCGGAGACACGTCCTTAACTCTAGTCTTTGCTCCAAGGATAGACTTACTACTCCAGTCTATTTCCGGCATACCGATACCTCACATTTTCCTATCAGATCCGAGCCCTCCACTCATCGAGACAATAATTTTCCCTAATTCTTTTCGGAATCCTAAGTGGAGTACATGTTCTCCTGAAGAATTTTGTGTTGAATTGCTCAGCACTTGTAGGGCTCTTGAAGTGTGTAGTTTCTCGGGGGCAATTAAATCTTTTCAAAGGTTCATTCACCATTTTACGCTTTATATGTGGTTTTGTTTGTTCCAAATGGTCTCAATTTTGATTTTTGGTTTTTTGTGCTCGGACCGATAGTTCGTTTATTTGGAAACTTGCTTTTGCGTTCCTGCAAAATATTACCCATATTCATAATTTTTTATAACTTTTATACCAATTTTTCTGAAAAAAATGTTAAAGGATGAATTTAAATCTATCGCATTTTAATGTGGATTTGCCACCATTTGCTGGCTTGAGCGCATAATGAAACTAATAATTTCATCTAAAGATTTTTTTGTCGAAGAGCGAGCTCCACATCCAAATAAGTGGGCAGTACAAAGCTGTCCCAAAAATTTGAAACGCTCAACGAGTCATAAAAATCTTCATTTACGAAGACAAATATTTAAAATGTTTCGAGGTATCATTAACTTCCAAAAGTTGGAGGGTTATTTTTTGAAGGCCTTTATTATCGCTGTAGGTGACGAATTGCTTAGTGGGCGTACTCTCGACTATAATAGTCACTGGGTATCCAGAAGACTTACTGGTCTCGGATTTCAAGTTTCAGGCATAAGTGTGGTTCCCGACATTTTGGAGGAAATCGAGGAAACTGTAAAGAAATGTTTGGAGAAAAAGGCAAATCTTATTGTCATTACTGGGGGTTTGGGTCCCACACCCGGCGATATTACTTTAGAGGCTCTATCAAAGGCTCTGGGCAGAAAGATGAGTATTGAGCCAAGAGCTCTAGAGATGATTAAGGACAAGTACCGTCAACTCTTCGAAGCAGGCCACGTTTCCAGCCCAGAGATAACTGAGGATAGAAAGAAGATGGCAATCCTACCAGAAGGGGGAACCCCTATTTTTAATGCGGTGGGTGTGGCTCCAGGAGTATTCCTAAGGGAGGGTACAACCAAAATTCTAGTCATGCCCGGAGTTCCCTCTGAAATGATGTATATTCTAGAGATGGCTATCCCCCTTCTATCAGAATCAGAAAAAGAGAAGGGAGTTATTAGAATCGCTGAAACGGTGGTGGATATCGGTGACGAATCTGCGCTCGCCCCCCTTCTCAGAAAAGTAATGAAAAAGTTTCCACAAGTCTCCATAAAGTCTTATCCCACAGGTTTTGGAGAGCGAGTTAAAATGAGAATTATTGCCTCAACCAAAACCGACGATGCTGTGGAAGGAGATAAAATATTAAACAAAGCCCTCGAACTACTTAAGGCAATGATTCAAAAATAGACGTAAATTAGAGGTGTAATCATGTTTAGAAGAATGCTGTATCCCTTGTTTAGAGGGGCTGGATTCACCCAGGAGGAGATGCAAAGACCAGTAATTGCTGTAGCAAATTCATGGACAGATGTTGTCGTTGGACACTCACACCTAAACAAGGTGTCCGAGGCAGTCAAAGCGGGAATAAGAGCAGGGGGAGGAACACCTATGGAATTTAACACCATCGCTCTATGTGACGGGTACTCAGAGGGATCCATAGGAATGCGTTATCCTCTGCCAAGCCGAGACCTAGTAGCTGACTCAATAGAGGCTATGGTGCAGGGACACGCTTTTCTCTTCGATGGTATGGTCTGCATATGTACTTGCGACAAGATTGTTCCAGGCATGCTTATGGGTGCAGCTCGAGTCAACATACCCACCATATTTGTCACGGGAGGACAGATGCGCCCCGGACTTTATCGAGGAGAAGAAATAGTCGTCTTCGACCTTGCTAAAGCCTTTAGACAAGTCCAAAGTGGCGAAATGGTCCCCGGAGATTTCTTTGAGATAGTAAGCTCTGCCTGCCCTGGTCCTGGGGCCTGCAATCTTCTAGGGACAGCTACTACTATGGCTTGCATGACTGAGGCTTTAGGGATGTCGCTGCCGGGATGCGCTACATACTTTGCGATGGAGTACAAAGGGATGCGCATTGCAAAGGAGTCTGGTCTTCAAATAATGAAGCTGGTGGAAAAAGGCATCAAACCCTCTGACATATTGACAGTAAAGGCTTTCGAAAACGCCATCCGCGTAGACATGGCTATCGGTGGATCAACCAACACCGCCCTCCACCTACCTGCAATTGCCAACGAACTTGGTTTAAAAATCGACCTTAAGGACTTTGACAGAATCAGTCGGGAAACCCCCAACTTGTGCAGACTGAAGCCTAATGGTCCACATAATTTTAGTGACTTGGAGAAGGCGGGCGGCGTTCCAGCTGTAATGAAGAGGCTGGAACCATGGCTACACCTGGACTCAATGACTGTCACAGGAAAAACAGTTGGTGAAAATCTTAAGGAAGTAGTGGTTAAGGATGATGAGATAATAAGACCAGTTGAACGACCATACATGAATGAGGGAGGAATAGCGGTTCTCTATGGAAATCTGGCTCCCGAGGGAGCAGTAGTAAAGATATCCGCTGTCCACCCCAACATGCTCGTACACAGTGGGCCTGCCAAGGTTTTTGAGTCTGAGGAAGACTGCCATAAGGCTTTCGAAAATAACCAAATAAAGCCGGGAGACGTAGTAGTTATAAGGTATGAAGGACCGAAGGGGGGTCCAGGTATGAGGGAGATGCTTATGGTCACTATGAGAATCTCGGAAAGCGAGTTGAATCGTTCAGTGGCTCTTGTAACTGATGGAAGATTTTCTGGTGGCACTGCTGGACTCTGCATAGGCCACGTTTCTCCAGAGGCTATGGAAGGCGGCCCAATAAGCATAGTCCGAGACGGAGACATAATCGAGATAGACATTCCTAAAAGAAAATTAAACATTAAACTCAGCAGGGAAGAAATAGAAAGTAGACTGAAGAGCTGGAAGCCACCAAAACCCAAAGTAGAAAAAGGGTTTCTGGCCCTATATGCTAAAACAACTTCCTCCGCCAACAAGGGAGCTATAAGAGAAATTCAATAAATTGCCCTTAGTTGTAGCATTAAAAGACTCTTTATCCAATTCCGTTTGTTAGGGTAAACTCAACCCTTCACCCAATTTTTCAAAAATTTTTACAAACATTCTCTCAAAACAAACTGGAGAGAGCTTAAAGATTTAATTTTCGTGAATCCTTGAACCAATATTTCTTTTTGGGAAAAGTTTAATTCCTACTTTAGGCAACACCATGATACCATGTTGTGAAACAGTAACTTGTTTTTAATTACATTGGATTCCGGTTGCTAGGGTTGTGTCTATATGAAAATACTTCTAATTAATGTTCCTTATCCTCTAAATGAGTGCCCTACCATTCCTTTGGGGCTCTGCTATGTTGCAGCTGTAGCTGAGAAAGAAGGCTTTGAAGTTGAAATTCTCGACCTCCTCATTTCAAGGTTTTCAATTAAGAAAATTAAAGACAAAATGAGTGAATATAAGCCAGACATTGTGGGTACAGGTCCAGTCACAATGAATTATCCAATAGCGCTACGGATCACCGAAATTTGCAAGGAGTTTGGGGCCACAACAGTTATGGGTGGGTGTCACGTTACTTTTTATGACAAGAAGGCCTTGCAGGAAGCACCTTACCTAGATATCGTGGTTAGGGGAGAGGGAGAATATACCTTTTTGGACATTGTGAAGGGCAGAGACCTGAAGGACATTGATGGAATAACTTATAGGGAAGATGGCCAAATCATTCAAAATCCTCCTAGGAAATTTATTGAGAATCTAGATGTGCTTCCTTGGCCAGCTAGGCATCTTGTTCCCATATCAAAGTATCGTGCCTTCAAGTCTGGCTGTGACATGATGACTGGTAGGGGCTGCCCATACAGCTGTACTTTCTGTGTAGGGGGCAAAATGGTTGGCAAAAAGCCAAGATTTAGAGACATAGGTAAATGTGTGGACGAGATTGAGGAAATAGTTTACAAGTACGGCTTCAAAAGGATTAATGTAGTAGACGACCTTTTAACAATCAATCATAAGAGGGTTTTCGCCTTCTGCGACGAACTAGACAACAGGGGACTTAAAATTGAATGGACGGCCTTCTCAAGAGTGGATACTGTCACCAAGGAAATTTTGACCCGAATGAAGGAGACGGGCTGCATTTTCATCCTTTACGGTGTTGAGAGCGGCAACCAGAAAATACTGGATTTGGCCAAGAAGAGAACCACCCTCGAGAAAATAAGGAGAGGAGTAGCCATCTCAAACGAGGTGGGAATATGCACCCTCTCCTCCTTCATACTGGGCCTCCCAGGCGAAACAAAGGAAACAATCAGTGAGTCCCTTGAGTTCGGCAAATCTTTGGGCAACTGGTACGGCTTCCACGTGCTTGCGCCCTATCCGGGTACTGAGGTTAGGGAGAGGGCTGAGGAGCTGGGGCTAAAAATTCTGCATAATGACTGGTTGAGGTATGATGCCAACCAGGCGGTTTCAGAAACAAAAGACGTCAGCGCCGA
>CAZECW010000094.1:0-30514 GCA_964510585.1 uncultured archaeon
GCGTCTTGTTTAGCCCCTTAAGCCCAAGCCAAACCCTTCAGCTACCAACAATCATCATCCTTTCCTACTTTCTTATAAGCTTTTTGGCGATTCATCCCCGCGACTAAAGTCGGGGGCTTTCTCGCCAAGGTTCTGTAAAAATTTTGTTCTGGTAAGGTTGAAGGACAAAAAAGTAGTTGACGTTGAAACGGTTAGTAATCCCGCAATCAAGAGCGTACACGGCAAGGGTACAGAATCAGCTGAGTTCCTATATGGAAAAGGGATTAACGCGCTGGTGTGCAAGAATTTGGGTAAGCCCGCTTTTTACGCTCTTAGAAATCTTGGTGCTTTCATATATGAAGGTGACGAAAGCACAGTAAGGGAACTCGTTGACGATTATCTGAATCAAAAATTGAGAATTTTGCGTAAACCCAGCAGTGCTGGACACTCTGAAGAATGAGAGAAATGTTTGAAACAAAAAGATGATTTAAGAGGTGAAAACTATGGTGAGACTGGTATTTCCTATATTGGAATTCGATGGAGAATATTCTATAATCTCAGACCATTTTGGAAGAGCCCCCTTCTTTGCAGTCGTAGACATATCAGAGGATGGAAGGATCATTTCAGTGGAGGCAAAGGAGAATACTAGTGAGCATTTCGGTGGTAGAGGTTACCCTCCAGACATAATCGCAGGATTCAACCCTGACTTTATGGTGGTCAAGGGTATGGGTCCAAGAGCCATCAGTATGTTTCAGGAAAGAGGTATAAGAGTACTCATGTGCGACGCAGTTTCAATAGCCGAAGCAGTAAAGTTATTCGTAAAGGGAAAACTGGGAGATGTCGAACCCTGCGAAGAACACAGACGCGAATAAGTATGAACATTAGCACATTTTAATAAAAAATCGGAGGATATGGAGGTTTCAAAAAATGGAAAACAAAAATAACATGAACGAAAGGAGAATTAGTCCTCAGGCTGCCCGTATGCAAGAAATCCTGGACGATGAGAAGAGAGTTAGGGAAAGAATGGCTAAGGTGAAGCATAAAATAATAGTGATGTCTGGAAAAGGTGGCGTTGGAAAGAGCACTGTAGCAGCTAACTTGGCGGTGGCGATGTCCAAATTGGGTAGCAGGGTAGGAATTTTAGACTCAGACATACACGGTCCATCGATACCAAAAATAATGGGTGTAGAGGGACTACGCCCTAGTGGAGGCCCTACCGGCATTTATCCAATATTATCGGGTTACGGGGTAAGGGTTATTTCAATAGACTTATTCCTGGAAAACACTGAGGATCCAGTAATTTGGCGTGGCCCTTTGAAAATGAGTGCTATTAGACAATTCCTATCGGATGTTGATTGGGGTGAACTTGATTACCTGTTCATTGACCTGCCACCGGGAACTGGTGACGAACCGCTGAGTGTGATGCAGCTTCTTCCTAATATGGATGGCGCAGTAATTGTCACAGCTCCCTCAGATTTATCAAAGCACGTAGTCAAAAAGGCTATTAATATGAGTATCAAAATGAATATTCCAGTGATCGGAATAATAGAGAACATGAGTGGCTTTGTATGTCCCAATTGTGGGGAAAAATATGATCTCCTGGGCTCAGGCGTAGGTAAAGAAATGGCTGAAGAAATGAACGTTAGGTTTCTGGGCCAAATCCCCATCGACCCCGAAATAAGTAAAAACTCGGATAAAGGCGTTTCATTCCTAATCGAAGATCCGAACAGAGAATCCTCAAAAATTTTTATGGGGATAGCCCAAAAAATTAAAAACATTGTAGAAAACAAAAATGATAGTGGAAAGTGAGCTAAAAATTGCCGCATGGAAGATGCAAATGGAGAAGGGGTAGGTGCGGACGCCCAAAAATACCAAGATGCATAAGTAATCCGCCCTCAGTAAGTCAGCTCTCCCCCACATCTTTATTTAGAGAAGTGGACTTGGAGCCCATAAAAATGTTCTATGACGAATATGAAGTTCTAAGACTTATTGATTACCTAGGTCTAGATCAGGAGGAAGCCGGAAAAAGAATGGGAGTATCCCGTGGAACTGTATGGCGGCTACTTCAGAGTGCACGAAAAAAATTGGTCAGCACAATCGTTGAGGGAAGAGAACTCCAACTGGTAGAGAATGAACAAGTAGGAACAGAGTCTCAAAAGTCTTAACTCCAGAGACTGCTAGAAAAATAATTTTCCTTTAACTTATCGCTACTCTGACAGAATGTGAAAGTTATGCTGGATGAAGTAGAATCGTTGAAAATCACAACTATAGTTGATAATAATACTCTAAGTAGAGAATTGGAGTCTACTTGGGGGCTTTCATTTTTTGTTTCGGTTACTGTTAGGAATAAGCTTTTCAACGTTTTAGTGGACACCAGTGGCTCGGCTCAAGCCTTTTTCCATAATATTGATAAACTGGGGATAAAGCCTCAGAACATTGACGCTATCTTCATATCCCACAGACATACAGACCACTTTGGAGCCTTGCCCTATGTCCTGGAATCAATTGCCAAGCCGGTAATGGTTTATGTTCCATCTTTCAGATTTTTCGATTCAGACTATCTACAAGAACTGGGAGGAATACAGGTAGTGACAGACAGAGCTTCAATTCTATTTCCTGGAGGAATGTCCACTGGAGATGTGGGAAGGGGGTTAAGTGAACATGCTCTGATAGTGAACGTGAAGAATAAAGGATTAATGATAATTACGGGCTGCTCCCATCCGGGAGTAGTGGAAACCATTAGAAAGGCTTGCGAGGTGAGTGAGGTTTCAAGAATTTATGGAATTATGGGGGGATTTCACATCTCAGGCAAAGAGGCAGAAAAGGTAGCAGACTACCTGCAAGAAATTGGAGTGAAAATGGTTTCACCAGCCCACTGCACCGGCACAGAGGCAAAAGAAATAATTAAACAAAAACTAGAAAAAGAATACGTTGCCAATGGATCAGGACTAATAATTACAATTTAGCTCAATTAATCAGGAAGGCCCTAAACAAAAAAGAGATTTAAAACATTTGGAAGATATCACTTACCTACACAGGATATGCAATTGAAACCGTTCGACCTCTCAATTTTGAATAAACAACAGCATATTTTATGAAGTGGTAAGCAAATATGCAAAATACGGGATTTTAACGGTTTATTTTAATTTAAAGGGTTCCTCATTTCAGGCCTTTTTTTCTTCTACTTGGCAGCTTGCGCATATAGAATTTCTGTCCTTCAAATTCGAGTTCAATGAGCTTGCCCTTTTTAATCAGGTTACGCACCACGCTCCAATCACTATCTGCCTTTTTCAAAAAATTTTCAAGGGCGTCCTCACGCATTGGATGAACCGAAGTAATGTTCATCAAGTCCTCAACAAAATCTCCCGTGGAGGCGAAACTGTCTCCTTCATACCCAATCAAGTACTCAACTCTATTTTCCCCCAGCTTTTCTCTAAATTTTTGGTAGGCTAAATTGATAAAATGTTCGCTTGCCGGCTTTACCCAATTCTCCGCGGGGGGCCTTGTGGGTATAGCGACATAAGATTTTACTGGTTTAAGGTTTACCAAGAATTCTGCAATACGACTAATTTCTTTTTCATCATCGTTAACACCGCGAATAAGCATCGTTTCGGTTATGAGGTCACCCTTAAACTCATGAGCAAACTTTACCATACCATCCAGAATATGATTATAGTTAAGTGAGCTGTGTGGTCTATCCACTAAACGCCAAAAATTCTCACCAAAGGCATCCACCTTAAGAGATACTAAGTCAGCTATGGAAAGATCCCTTCTAACATCGGTTCTATCTATAAGTGAGGCATTAGTTATAACGGCTATTCTTATGCCAAGCTCTTTTAGTAAAGAGATCTCCTCACCTAGAGACTTGTCTAAAGTGGGCTCCCCGTCAGGAACAAAAGTTAAATAATCAATTTTATCCCCTCTTTTTCCAACCTTCTCAACAAGCCTCTGAACTTCTCTAAAAATTCTCTCGGGCTTGTAAAAGCTCCGTCGTTCAACCTGTTCTTTTATGGTGCTACCCAACTGGCAATAGATGCATGAATATGTACAAATTTTTGCAGGAATATTATTTACACCAAGACTACGCCCCAAACGCCTCGAGGGCACAGGTCCAAAAGCGATAATAAATCTCGCCCCCATCAAAATCTGGTAACACTACCAGTTAACATATACAGAAGGGATATAACTATTTTCATTCTAAAAATTATGGGAAGCCTTAAATTATTTCGGAAAGTGTTAGCCAAGTGGCACTGACGATTAGATTATAACGTGGCTAAATTTTTGGAGTTGTTTTTTGTGTTTTTCTAGTAGTTTGTAAGTTGTCTTATGTTTGTTCTCTTTAGCTCCTTTACAATGTCGAAGTCGGTGTCATCACTTATCATTGTTAGGTTTTTGCTCAGCGCCGCACTAGCATTTATTGCATCTCTTTGTTTTAAATCGTATCTCTCCAAGAGTCTCTGTGCCTTAAGTAGTGCACTCCCGTCAACCTCTATGAATTTTAGTTTGGGGAATTGTAGCAGCATTTTTCCCTTTCAGCTGCGTCTTTGCTCCCTAATGTTTTTTAACTACCCATACGAGTTCATCCCACGTGAGGGTTGAAGTGTAAGCGTCCACAAACCCTTTCTCGACACAGGCTAATATTACTCTTGCTTTTGCCGCTTGGAAAATTGTATCCCCATAAATTATTGGATATATTAAGACATTTGAGTCGAGGTATGCCATCGGGCCGCAACCTCTTCCTCAATTAGTTTTTTAATATTTACAGGTTCATTTAATTTTGGAGAATGCGTCTTAACGAAGTATTCGGTGAAGGATTCTACTCTGTATTCTGGTTTTGCCCTTCTTATCACCACTTTATCCTCCTCCACCTCTATAATCACCTCACTTCCTTCCCGAAGCCCTAATGCGTCTCTCATTTCCTTGGGAATTACTACTTGGCCTTTTGGTCCGACGACACGCTTACTTATCAAAGTATCACCAAAAGTTATACAGTATAATAAAAATTTATACCTAACTCGTTTACAACAATACTAGCTTTGGAACCTGAACTCGAAGAAAGGTTTTTAGTCAACCACCTATGGATAAATCCGTGGGCTTGTAAGGGCTCGGTAGCAGCTTTACGAAGAGGGGCTGCTTCATACTTTAATCGAGAGTTACATTCGAGGTATGAGGGTTCTCCGATTCCTCTCACCCATAAATAGTTGGTCTTCCTTGGAGAGAATAGGTGAAAAATCAAAGGAGACTTTCAGAGAAAGCCCCTTATTAATGAGAGATTCTACGTGAGATGATGTAGAAATGTTGGATTCTGTCTCTTTTAGGTTTTGAGTCGGAATAGCTTACTAAATGCTCCTTTTGTAGGCGAAATCGAACAATTCCATAATTACCTTTTCTGAGAAACAAGATTTAAATACTATAATTTTATAGTATTTCACTGTAATATATTGTCAACGACTCTAATATTACGGTGTATAAAATTGTGTGTTAAAATCCGCTCAGATGATAGATTGAGTAAGTTGCAAGATCTTATGAGGGTGCTCCACTGTCCTACACGTTGGTTAATTATTGATTTCATAGGTGAGGGTGCTAAAAGCACGAAAGAAATATATGAATATCTAATAGCTAACAATGAAAAACTAACACCATCAGGACTTTATTATCATTTATCAGAATTAAAGAATGGGGGCATCATAGAGGTTGCCGAATACAAGGAAGAGGGCGGTGGGGCGCCAGAAAAAGTTTGGAGACTAAAAAAGAAGAAAATAGTAATCGATTTACTAAAATCCGAAGGAGATGAGTAAAGTGTGCGGAATTGGAACAGGTAAGCTTCACGGAACATTAGCTGCATGTGGTTGTCATAGTCCCTATTTGGAGGCAGAATTTAAAGAAATCTTTGCAGACACCTTGACAAAAAGGGAAAGAATAGAAATTCTAAAGGATTATCGAAGAATCTTGGAAAAAGAGCTTGAAAAAGTGAATGAAGAAATAAAAAAACTTGAGGAAGAGTAGATTAGGGGGATGAACGGCATTTTAAGAAGTGTCATAGAGGTAGACAACCTCACCAAATATTATGGCGAATTGAGAGCTGTTGACCATATAAGCTTCGAAGTGAAGGAAGGAAAAATTTTTGGCTTTCTTGGACCAAACGGTGCAGGCAAAACAACCACTGTTAGAATGCTCACTGGAGTAATTATACCGGATGAAGGAACAGCCCAAATAATGGGATACGACATTCTAAAGGAACCTATAAAGGCCAAAGAGGTTATGGGAATTGTACCCGAAGCATCGAATGCATACGTAGATTTCTCCGCCTGGAGCAATCTTATGCTCATAGGACAACTCTACGGAGTTCCAAAAAAAGAAAGAGAGCACAGAGCAGACGAACTACTCAAGAAATTCGGCCTTCACGAAAGAAGGAACGAGAAAGTAAAGAGCTTCTCTCGTGGAATGAAACAAAGACTAATAATCTGCATGGCACTAATAAACAATCCCCAACTCCTATTCCTGGACGAACCTACAACTGCACTCGACGTCCAGAGCGCCAGGATCATCCGAGATATGCTACTAGAACTCAACAAAGACGGCGTTACCATTTTTTTAACCACTCATAACATGGAGGAGGCAAATCTACTATGCGACGAAGTAGCAATCATCAACCAGGGTAAAATCGCAGCTATTGACAGTCCTGAAAGGCTAAGAACCAAAATTGGAAAGTTGAACGCAGTGGAGGTTAGTTTTACTTCGCCCCCTAATATGAAAAAGTTATCCGAAATACCTTCTGTAAGAGAGATTAAAAAATTTGGGGACAAGGTTAGATTGTACACAAACAATCCCGGAGAAGTAATAACACACATAGTGGATTACACTAAAGAAAACAACTCCCAAATAACAACCCTTCAAACACTTGCTCCAACCTTGGAAGACATATTCGTTATGCTCACAGAGGAGAAAGAAGTGAATTGACATGATACTCAGTAAGGAATACATTACACAAATTAGACGCGCCCTTGTACTTGCAAAGAAGGATATGCGCCTATACTATTTTAAGGGGCCAGTCATCATCTTTGGAGTGTTAATTCCCCTATTTTTATTCTTGGCATTCTCTATCGGGAGAAGCATCCCTATAAATTCATCTGTATCGGGATTATTGGCAATGACTCTATTCTTTACCGCAACGGCAGTCAGCCCAGTAATCATACCGTGGGAAACCACCATGAGAACACTTGAACGATTAGTGTCAACTCCAATCACGCTATCAACAATCATACTGGGAAACATAATCGCCTCCTTCATCTTTGCACTCATCATATCCGCAGTACCAATCATAGTGGGAGTCCTTATGGGAGCAACAATAGCAAACCCAATAATTCTAATAGTAGGCGTAATAATCGCAGCACTATGCTTCTCCAGCATTGGAATACTACTTTCAACACCCCCCTCATCCATGCCATCCACCATAATGATGCTTGCCTCATTATTAAAATTTCCCCTAATATTTATCAGTGGAATCTTTATACCAGTAGAGCAAATGCCCGGATGGGGACAAGCGATAGCAGTATTCTCTCCACTCACCTACTTTACAGACCTAGCAAGACACGCCACCCAAGGAGTAGGATATTTCCCCGTAATTATGGACATAGGAATACTTCTAGCATTAACCGCGGTCTTTCTCTATGCATCAATTAAGCTCCATAAACGAAACTTATCAAAGAGACTATAGACTTCATTTAATTCTCCTAATTATTTCTTATCTCCGCAATGTTTAAAGTGTCATCCAAGTGGAGCTTGGATAGCAGTTCAAAAAACAAATCCAAAAATTTAAAGAAAGGTAAAAATGAAAAATTAAAGAGGAAAACTAAGAAGGGGCCTTCAGAATTTATAATCTAAAAAGGCATATTTTTGGCTCATACATACTGATCTGATGTTGTACGCTTCATTTTGGGAGAAGGAGGGATTTATTTTCATGTTATTTTCCACTGTGGTTTAACGGTCGCCAAAAAAGGGGGTGAAATAGAGCATCACTTGGAGTTTAGAGCCCGCTACCCTTTATCCAACAACAGCTAAATACGTACCTAAAAAGAAAAAAGGGGACGGGGGTTCTCTGCTTTTCATCTAGTTATTTCCTTGGGTATGGGGGTTATTTCTTTTTTGAAGAGTTTATTTCTGAGCCATAAGGAAATGTTTACCATGTTTATGAGTACTGGGACTTCTAGTAGGGGTCCTATGACTGCTGCGAATGCTTGACCTGAAGCTATGCCGAAGACTCCTATTGTTACCGCTATTGCCAATTCGAAGTTGTTACTGGCGGCTGTAAAGGCTATGGTTGCTGTATTCTCGTAGCTGAATCCTAGACGCCAAGACATCACATAGGATATTAGGAACATTATGACGAAGTATAGAACTAGTGGAATTGCGATTCTCAGAACATCGTAGGGGAGGGAAATTATTTTTCCGCCTTGAAGCGAAAACATCATTATAACCGTGAAGAGTAGACCTATTAGAGCAGTTGGGGCCAGCTTCTTAACAAAGTAGCCATCATACCACTCTTTTCCTCTTCTCCTTATCAGGCTGTATCTGGTTATCATACCGGCAAATAGAGGTATGCCCAAGTATATTATGACACCTTTAGCTATGTCAATAATTGACACGTTTACCACTGCGGCCCCCGTAAGGCTCAGTATCCAAGAGGGTACCCCAAGGATTCCCAGAATCCAGCTATATTCCGCAAACCATGTCGGTGTTCCAGTGAGCAACGAAGGAAGGAAGGTGATATATATGTAAGCTAGTATGGAGTACATTATCATCTGGAAAACCGAGTTTAGAGCAACTAAAACTGCGCAGAGTTCACTGTCCCCTTTTGCGAGCTGGTTCCAAACAAGTACCATAGCAATGCAGCGAGCCAGCCCAACAATTATGAGCCCCATACGGTACTCGGGCATGTCGGGTAAGAAAACCCACGCTAATGCAAACATTAGCGCTGGGCCAATTATCCAGTTTTGAACAAGGGATAACGCGAAGGCTCTCTTGGCTCCAAAGAGTCTTGAGAGTTCCTCGTATTTTACTCTGGCTAGTGGTGGATACATCATCCATATGAGTCCTATAGCGATGGGTAGGGAGACGGTGTCGAGCCTTAGTTCATTAAGAATTCCAGAAACCTCGGGAACCGTGGCGCCTAGTAAAACTCCGATAGCCATTGCCAGAAAAATCCACAGTGTTAGAAATCTGTCCAGAAGAGAGAGCTTTTGAGTACTTTGATTTGACATACTAATTTTTCACCCGTAAAACATTATTTATTATTGGTTTTCGTACTAGGTCAAATTTTGAAAGTATATCGATAAATGCAAATATGGGGAGATTGTTGTATATTGCTAAACTAGTGCTTGAGCCGAACGCATTCAAACAAACACTCTTAATGAGAATCTTTTTATTTCTAAGCAAACACCAAGCGATTTTAATTAAGGACATTTTACGGTAGGTTTAAGTGTATTTAAGATTATCGTTTCATATTGATATTTATAGATTTAGGATGTGAATCGATGGAACGTTTAGCACGCCTAATCGAGGAGGATGAGTGCTCGGCAAAGTGTGAAGAATACGCTGATGAACTAAAAAAATTAATGGTAGAGATGGATAAAACCCCGTTATGCAAGTTTGGATCTCTACTTTTTAAAGCCCTAGCGGATCGTAATCGTCTAAGAATTTTGAAGATGCTGGCTGTTAGAGAGATGTGTGTTTGCGAATTAAATGTGGCATTAGACATTTCTCAGGGAACAATATCGCACCATCTGAAAATCCTCCAAGAAGCCAAATTAATAAAGGGAAGAGTGAAAGGTAAATGGAACTATTACCGACTCAGCAGTAAACAAGTTGATAAATTCATAAAAATCAGCGAACAACTCATAAAGGAATTATACTAAAAAGCAAACTCACGACTTTTCTTTACCCAAAAGGTAATATGGGAACCAACTAAATTTATTTTGATTCCAGGTAGCTACCTCCAAATAGAGCAGAAAAACACATCCTGAGAATTAAAACTAATTGAAAACTTTATAAACACTAGAAAAAGAAAAAACAGAAAAAGGAGGCACCGAAATTGGAACAGGCAGAAGCCACCAATCGCCATTTCACTAAACACCTCATGTAATTATGCTTCTGGGAACCATCAATGTCTAGCTTGAATTAAGCCTGAGGTATGAGTAGGAGGACAGTTTTTGTGGGTGCCATGAATTTTTAGATTTATTTAATTTTGTCCATTTCTTCTTTGATGCTTTCTAGAATTTGTTCTTGGGAGGGTGTGGTTTTTGTGAATTTTAGATTTCCATTGATTATTAATGCGGGTATTAGAGAGTTTTTTCCTGCCTCTATTAATCCTTTTGAAACTGTGGTTCCTGGGGGGCGGGCTTCTCCTTTTCTCCAGATTCTGAGTTCTATTTTTTGTTCTTCTCCTGACTCCTCAATTGCTTTTTTAACGTTTTCCTCGATCTCTGAGCATGTTTCTGTTGGTGGGTTGTCTAAAAGTAGTTCGATTAACAGTTTTCCGTAGGCTAGGGGAGGGATTCCATAAAGCAACCATTTTTCTGTTGTGTACTTGGTTTCGAGAACTGTCTTGAGGAACTCTTTTTCCTGCGGCGTTAAGTCTCCTTTTACGAGTTTTACTTTGAAATCGTTAATTATTTTGATGCAGGTGTTCTTGATGAAATCCTCTCGGGATAAATTTTCCTTATAACGGTTTTTTATGCTTGTAATTATTCTGGGAAGCAGATTTAACCTGTTTGGAACTGTGAAATTTGTATCAAGGTAAACGACTCCCTGAAAAACGAGTACATCATAGTACCAGAATTGGGCGGCTTGCGAAACAATTTTCCCATCTTCAACTAGATAAAAAGGATCCTCATACGTGCAGGGTATGCCGTAGGATCTGATGGCTCTTATTATGGGACTATAAATTGCCACATAAATTTCTCGGATATTCTTGGGCAAATCATAATTCTTTGTGTTGATAATGAAGGTGAATATTAGTGAGTTTTCATCGATGAAAAAGCTGGGACCGAAGGTGTGTCTCCTAGCAAGCTCAATTCCGTGCTTTTTGAGTGTGTCTATTTCCTCCTCTTCTAATGTGTCGTCGCCGATGCTTAATGTTGGTTTACAGCTCCAAAAATGGATGGTGCTTGGCGCTAGAGAGTTATGCACTTGGATCATGATTGTTTCATCCATTGCAAATCCTACATGAGGGTTTAAATGCTCGTTAATTATTAGTCTAATTTCGTTAGCCATCTCTTGGCTCCCATCATGGTTTTATTTAGATAGGGATTCTATGTCCTTTGTGGTTTCTGATATTCTGCGTAGGTGTTCTAGTATCATTTCATCGATCAGTTTTAGAACGAGGAATATTCGTGGATCCTTAACCTTATACTCCACTTTTTGCCCAATTTTTTTGTGCTCTAATATGTTGCAATTTTTTAGGATTTGAATGTGTTGGGAAACTGTAGATTGAGACTTGTAAACGTGGGGTAAAATATCGCATTGACAGCACTCACCACTCCTCAGAAGATCCAGAATCTTCAACCTGGTTTCATCAGCCAAGGCTTTGAGCAGCTCAATCCTCTTCTTATACAGAAGCTCCTCCTTCTTCTCCAAACCTGATCACATTGAGAATTCCTCATTTGAAATAATTCAAATAAGTTATCATACTAAATTTGGATAACGTGAATCTTTTTTTCAAGCTCCGCAGATTTTTCACTATCCAAATAGGGACAAGCGCGGGGAGAGTTTTCACCAGTTGCTAGCTTTATGGCAAATCCGTAACATGTGGAAACCCCACACTCCCCACAATCCTTTTTGGGCAAAAATTTGTTGATTTCAATTGGGCTGAGCTTGGTTTTGCTACTCATCAACTCCGGAGATATCTTCCCGTGGCGATTCACATAAATAGAAGCTCGATTTAAAAGATCCTTAACGTATCTCAGGATACTTTCGGCTTCTTCCCTATCTTTAAGATTTGTAACAGTTATTTTCCCAGCACCAAAAATTGTGATTAGATGCTCCTGAAACATGAAGCTCATGGACTCCGACTGCCTATTATATGTGGCCTGGGGAAGGTAAAGGTAAATGGCGGGAAGCAAATCATCCAGATTTTCACTAGTGGTTCCCACAACTCTTATCCTCTCGGAGCTTGTCAAACAGGGAAGAACTTCAGATATTTTAATCTCCTTCACTCTGGGAGGAATAAGTAGATTAATAAGGGAAGACCCCTTTTGCCCATCATCAACCATAATCATATCCTCCATTAACACAAACACCTAAACATCACATTAGTTTCTACCCGCATTTCTAACAAGTTAAAAGACCATCAACTCCTACTGCATTGAACATAGAAAAAAATGCATTTAAATATTGCTATATGATAATATACTAATATAACGCCGAAGCCTAAAAAACAACCGAAAACAAACAAAAATTGAACCAGCAAAACAAAACGCCAAAAAGAAAATCCTTGGAGGTATAGGATTTTGCAAATCTTAATCATTCACTCGATAGTATCTGGATATTAAGCGCCTACGGGCATAAGAATTTCTAGTTTCAGACTTAACTAATTAGTAACATTCTTTGATTCTAGTATGGATTCCAGTATTGCCTCCTCCAAGGTTTCTGGCTGGACATTTTTGATAAACTTTTTGGTTCCATTTATCACAATGCCTACATCTTTAATATTGTACTTCCTTGCTTCCTCAGAAAGAGAGGATTTTAAAATGAATTCGATGTGGTCTCTGTATTTTAGGGAAGTGCTCCACACGCGATCTAGAAATTCTGAATAGTAGCAGCCGCACAACTCTATGGGAACAAAAATTTCTAATTTGATTTTTGACATGGAAATTCACCCTTGTTTTTAATTTTCGTGGAGATGGATTCTCATCCCATTTATATATACAGAAGTTTAAATATTTAAATATATCGATAAATGGTTATACTATGATAAAACTGTGCTCCAACATTCACGAGAAACAGTAGGACTCCTTCAACAAGCAAACCAAAGAACTGCAAAACAAAGCCCGAACCAAAAACAAATTGCAGAAAAACATAAAAACAAGGGAACAGCCAAAAAGGCAAAAAGGCAAACACAGCACCTTCTCAGCACACAACCATTTTTAAAAAGAGTTTCCCATCCAAAAATTCAAACCTCCCTATTCCAAGAATAAAGGCATTATGATCAGTGTTTTGCGTGAATTCTTTTCTCTTTCAAAGTATGAGCTAATGATTATTCTAATATGTAAAGTGTTTATCTTAAAAAATAGCAAAAATAAAAAAATTTAAATATTATGTTTGGTAAATAAAATATATCGTTTAATGGCAATATAACGTTAATAACTCCGAAAATTTTTCAAATTGATAAATATGTGTAAGAAACAATAATTCAAAATGCCATTAAAGTTCACAGATCTATAAAAAATAACACTGGTAGAAAATCCCAAAGAGGGTAAGGGCTGGTAGGAGGTTTAAAAACGGTTAGTACAATCTCCTCAATAGAGGTTTTAAAATCTACAATTGACAACAGATTTGTTCGTTTCCTGTTAAGAAGACTAACCCGTAAATGTAGGATAGACGGAAAAAGCCGCTTAAACATCGCCCTAGAACTTTTTTCAGGAGCTAGAGAAAAAGCTTGCTTTACTTGCAGCCACATAACCCTACCTATTGTTCGGTGGACTATAAACAGAGGCGGCGCAGCATTTGGAGTTTCAGAGGAAGATTTGAAAACCAGGTTCAAAGACCCCTATTGGCGCACAGGCCTCGTGGACGTAATTAAGGGAATAGCAAAATATGGTGTAAAAAAGCCCTTCGTTCCCGGAGCGCCATTCCTCATTGTGTGGGACTACACCTACGCCTGCAACCTGAGATGCAAACACTGCTACGCCTCAGCCGGTAAGCCTCTACCCAACGAATTCAGCGCCAGGGAGGCACTCGACACTGCTGATGAGCTTGCCGACGCCGGAGTTACCGCTGTTGCATTCTCGGGAGGAGAACCCCTGATGCGGAAAGATCTATTCGACACCATGAAGAGGCTGAGAGACAACGGAGTATTCACAGCTGTTGCAACAAACGGAACCCTCATAACTAGGGAGGTTGCTAAAAAACTTGCAGACCTCGGTGCGGGTTTTGTTCAGATAAGTCTGGATGGCGCAAGCGCCGAAACCCACGATAGTTTCCGCGGTGTGCCTGGCACCTATGAGAGAACACTCCAAGCTATTAAAAATTGTGTTGAAAACGGCCTCTTCGTTGAGATCTCAACCACAGCTACAAAAATGAATTATGAAGAAGTTCCCAAGATCGCTGATTTGTGTGAGAAGATTGGCGTCGACTGGTACATGATTTTTAACTTCGTTCCAACTGGTAGAGGATACTTCATGATAGAAAACGACCTAACACCCGAAGATAGGGAAGATCTTCTCAAGATACTGTGGAACAGGTTGAAAAGTGGTGGTAAACTACAGTATCTATCCACAGCACCTCAATTTGCCAGGGTGGCTCTACAAGAAGAGAAAGATTCGGAAAAGAAGATTATACCGGGACACTTCTACAATCCTACGCTAATGGGGCAACTCTCTAACTTGGGTGACTTCATTGGTGGTTGTGGAGCGGGTAGAATGTATGCAGCCCTTGAGCCTGAGGGCACTCTGCAGCCTTGTGTTTTTCTACCAATTAAACTGGGAAATCTCAGGGAGGAGAGATTCGAAGAGATATGGGACAATCATCCCATCCTTCAAACGCTTAGAAACAGGGATGAGCTGAAGGGAAGATGTAAAACCTGCGAGTACAGAGATGTCTGCGGAGGATGCAGAGCAAGAGCCTACGGATACTTTGGCGATGTCACCGCCCCAGATCCGGGATGCATATATAATAAGGATGTTTTCTACAAACTTAAGACTGAATTCGAGGAGAAAAAGGTGATCGAGATTTAGGGGATACCTCTGTATGCGTGTCTTGTTTGTTTTTCCCCCCTCTGTTTCAGCCATTCTCAACATTCTTGGTACTACCTCTCCGCCTCTCGGGCTTGCTTATCTAGCCTCTTCGCTTGAGAGGGAGGGTGTGAATGTTAAGATTCTTGACGCGCAGGCACTAAATTTGAGCTTTGAGGAAATCGAAAGAGAGATAAGAGTTTGGAAACCCGATGTTGTCGGTGCCACGGGCGCCACACCAGCCTGCTTTGATGCACTCAGGGCTTTGGAGATAGCTAAAAATTATGGTGCTAAAACTGTGGTGGGTGGTCCTCACTTCTCGTTTACAGACGTTGAAACTCTTGATAACTATCCTTTTGTGGACTTTGTTGTGAGAGGTGAGGGTGAAGAAACAATTGTGGAGCTTATAAGGGCTCTCGAGGGAAGCGGAAAAGTTTCGGAGGTATTAGGCTTGACGTACAGGGATGGAGAAAGTGTTCGAAAGAATCAGGATAGGCCGCTCATTAAAAATATTGACAGTATTCCCTTTCCAGCGTTCCACCTTCTCCCCATGAACAAGTACACTTTCGGCAAGTACCATTACGCAACAGCTATGACAAGCCGGGGTTGCCCTTACAGATGTGTTTTTTGCGCCTCATCAAAACTATTCGGTAAAAGGTGGAGGGGCAGAAGCCCAGAGAACGTGGCAGATGAGCTGGAACAACTTACTGAAAATTACCGTGTTAGAAACATTGAGTTTCTCGACGATACATTCACCCTAGACAAGGAACGGGCGGAGAAGATTTGTGACGAAATAATTAAGAGGGGACTGGATATAGTTTGGAATTGCTCCTCTAGGGTAAACACCATCAGCCGCAGTTTACTTGAAAAAATGAAGAGAGCTGGCTGTACCTCCATATACTACGGCGTTGAATCTGGCTCCCAAGAAATACTGGATCGCATGAAGAAGGGAATCACACTAGACCAGATAGTAAGGGCGTTTAAAATAACCAAACGGGTGGGTATGGAGATAATAGGTTCATTCATAATCGGCTTCCCGGGTGAAACAATAAACACGATTAAAAAAACTATTAGTTTCGCAAAGTTTCTAAAACCGGACTACGCCCAATTCACCATCTGCACTCCATATCCCGGAACAGAACTCTTCGAAATCATTGAAAACAGTGACAATATGCAGCTTTTAACCAAGGACTGGAGTGAATACGATGCCTTGAAACCAGTGTTTACGATAAACGATACACTCTATCCCTCACCATTAGATCTTATAAAATGGGTGAAGAAAGCCTATTTGAATTTCTATGTTTCACTGAGCTTTCTGTTTCAGCAGCTTAAAAAGAAACGCTTCATTGTTTGGAGAAAGGTGCTAAACGCATTTAAGAATTATATAAAAGGCAATATCAGGTTCTGAGAGTGTAGGAAACAATATCTCAATCTTAACTTGAATCTCTTTAGGCAAGATATAAGACAGTAACACCATAGAATTTATTTTTAGGAAGCGTTGAAGCATTCTTTGTCTTTTTTCTTATGAATGTGAATCAGGTGCTTTGCCAAAATTCTTCTCTGACAGTCTTGCGGTCTTGAGTTAAATTTTCAAGAAGGACAAGATAATCAAGGCTGATGAAACGGTTATAACTGAAAAGGAAGAAACGCTTCAATGGAGAATAAATTAGGAAAGACCTTATGAAGAGTATTTTTAATGAATCGAGGTCCTTAGCGTGAATTTTCATAGTAGAAGAAGGGGCCAGCCTATAATTTCTACAATGTGAACCTACGCCAATTTAGGGTGGTTTATATACACCAGCGCAATTTTAATCATGCATTTACATGAATTTATTTTAATCATTAACAGCACCCACCACTGGAGCCACCAGAAGGTAAAATTTTTTTAAATTCATTTTTCCAGCACTCGGTACACAGCCAAATTTTTCCTAAACTGCGATGTGTACCGCAAAGCAGGCTCACGTTTTCGCCACTTTTACCGCAGATACCACACTTGTCCATTTTTTTTCACCATCTCCAGAGTTATATTGCTATACGCCAATATAACGATTTATTATTTAAACCTTTTTTCCACTAACGAAAAGATTTATGTGAAGAGGTACAAGGTATTTGGAGGATTGGTTTGGGGCAATGTTTTAGTGTTTTTACAGTGAAAAACCTTGGACAAAGCGAGGTTCAAGAAGAATAGAGGGACAAATGGGCAACCATAGTAACTTTAACCCAAAACTTACAAACATATATGACCTTTTTTTAGCGTATCTATTTATTTATTAGACAGCTTCCCTTGATTGAAAACTCAAGCGGGATTAACTCCTCAACTTTATTGACACTCTCCGCGACTAAAGTCGGGAGATTCTTGCTTCTGGCTCATTGGGAGCCTTAGGAAGCAATGGGTGTGCCATCACCCAGTTAACACGCCCCTTCCCTCAAGGGAACGGCGTCTATTTTGGCACCCTCATGGGGGCTGCGTCTTGTTTAGCCTCTTAAGCCCAAGCCAAACCCTTCAGCTACCAACAACTATTTATGTACCCTACTTTCAAATAAGCTTTTTTGGCGATTCATCCCCACGACTTGAAGTCGGGGGCTTTCCCGCCAAGGTTTTGTAAAAGAAACATAAATAACCAAAAAACATCGGCAAGTTCTTGTAAGAACACTTGAAAAAAGTTAAATACATGTATATGTGTATTTAATTTTGGTGGTATCATTGGGACATAAGACCATTACAATTTCCGAGGAGGCATATAATTCACTAGCTGCGCTTAAACGTGAGAATGAAAGTTTCACAGAGGTAATCCTCAGAGTAGTTTCCGAACTAAACAGGAAGCCGCTAACTTGGTTCGCGGGGAAATGGATTGGCGATAAATCAGAGCTTGATGAGATTCTTAGGGTAATTCGCAGCGCCTGGACTGAGTATGAGGCAGAGCTAGGTGAGAGGAAAAATGGTTTGTTTTGATACTGATTTTATGGTGGCTTTACTCAAGGGACAGAGTGAAGCTATAAAAAAGGCGGAAGAGATAGAGAGTAGGGGAGAGAGGAAGACAACAACACCCATAGGCGCGTTTGAACTGTTCCTCGGTGCGAATCTTTCCAAGCATCAATTACAGAACATTAAATTAGTAAATAACTTCCTGCGAAACTTGGAGATTCTGAACTTTGATTTGGCAGCAGCAGAGAGAGCCGGAAAGATAGAAGCAGAACTCAGAAGATCAGGGAAGCCTATCGGGGTCAGAGACTCTATAGTTGCAGGAATAGCACTAAGACACGAACAAAAAATTATCACAAAAAATGTTAAGCATTTTAGTCAAATTAGCGGCCTTTCTTATGAATCTTGGTAAAACACTCACAAAGTTTGGTAATTTTCTAGGGGGATTCAAACGGATAAGGTTAAGTAACTAAGTAATGAGTACTTGGGATAATAAGTAGGAGGAGTGCGGTTTGAGTAAACATACCAACTTGAAGGGAATGAAGGCAACCGTAATTCTGGGCTCACCGAGGAAAAACGGTAATACCTTTTTTGTTAAATAAAACCCTTAATCCACTTAGCAAAGAGCTGGATGCCGAAACATTATTCCTAGAGGACTATTATTGGGCTATGTACCTCGTGCCTTTCTTGTAAGGAAACCGGCCAATGTTCCATAAAAGATGATATGCGAACAATTTATAGAAAGCTATTTGAAGCTAATGCTATCATTCTTGCAAACCCTTCACATTTTGGCAGCGTCACAGCTCAGATGAAGACATTTATGGACAGAACATGGCCCTTGAGAAACGGAAGACTAAAAGACAAGATAGGGGGATCCATCGTCGTGGGAAGAAGATACGCCGAAAACACCCTAGTTACGCTCAACACATTTCTCCTAAGATATGGAGCAATAATTGGACGCAGGGGAGTCCTAGGATACGCCTTTGAAAAAAGAGAGATCACCAGAGATCTAGAGGCGATCAAGACGATGCGCGAGCTTCGTGAGGGAATGCTTGAACTCATTAAAAATTTTGACAGAAAAGGTAACGGTTTCAAAGAGTGTGAGAAGTAGAACTCGGAAAGGAACTCATAAAGAAAATTTTCAAAATGACTAAAGGTACCAAAAAATATAACCGTATTCAGCTCTGGATTTACCTTCTTTTATGATTATGTTGTTTATTTTCTAAACATATTTTATTGAAAAGGTTTAAATATCAAATGATTAATCGTTAAATGCAAATACAACGGTAAAGGTGTAAATTATGGATCCTTTAGTTCTACTGGTGATAATACTGATCTTTGTTGGGATAGTGGTAGGATTCGCTAATGGTTTCTTTGGAGTCGGTGGCTGTTTTCTAATGGTTCCCTTCATGCATTTTCTCTTTGTCGGTATGGGTGTACCCGCAGACCTCGCTATAAAGCTAGCCTTCGGTACAAATATGCTGGTGGTTGCACCCACAGCATTCTTCGGAGCTTGGCGCTATCGAAGAGAGATAAAAGAGGCTTTCCCAACAAGGAGAGCACTCATACTCACGCTTGGCGCGGCTATAGGTGGTGCTATAGGGAGCTCCTTTGCTCTTCTAACACCGGGTGAATTCTTGAAGATTATCTTTGGTGTCTTTTGTATTATTGGTGCCTATCGCTTTATGACTGCCAAGCCCAAGCCAATCCAGGTTCTTCCAGAGGCGTTTAGCAGGAAGCAATATTTCTTGTCAGGCGTTGCAGGTGGTGGAGTTGCACACTACCTGGGTATCGGTGGGGGTCTGGTTTACCTGCTAATTCTAAACTGGTATCTTTCAATCCCCATACACCTTAGTGTGGCAGTGTCCCTCGCAACAATGACAGTTAGCTCCGGTGTGGGTGCCACAGTGTTTGGTGTACTGGGTTCACTGTTTCCGCATTCGTCCCTGATTTTCATTGATGGGTTTTCCATTAATACAGCGTTAACCCTTTACATACTTTACAATTGGGGATTCACCTACGTGTACCAGCTCTACTACCTAAGCTATCTTGGGCTTATACCCAATTTCATAAACATGTTCCTCATGAGCCCGTTCCCGCCATTCACCATAGGTTACGTCAATCTCTTAGCATTTGTATCTCTAGCTGCGACCAGTATTCCATTCTCAATGGTTGGAGCATGGGCCTCAGTAAGAGTTTCTCCTAGGAAGCTCAGCATACTATTGGCCATCACTTACATCTACGTTGGATTGAAACTGATAGGGGTCTTTTCCTACCTTGGATTGCCCATCTAGAATAAACCGAATTTAGCAACTAACCTCTTTTCTTTTTATTTTGGTAACCGGCTCTTTTTTCGAGTTTAAACTCATTATTTGATTATGAATAATTATAGTAGGGGTGTTGAGAGAAGGAGGAGGTTATGTTACCTTTTTTGTTACTGGGGCTTTTTTACATACGCTGTTTTTTGGGGAAACTATTTGTTTCTCGTAGAGTTCATCCACCTTTTTTGCGATTTCTTCTGCGATTTTGTACGCTAATTCGTAACCAGCCTCGCCGAGGTCTTCTCGGGATTTGGGAACCAAAGCAGGGTATTTTTTCATTATTTCCTTTACTCTAATGGTTGCTGCTACAGGGCCGCTGTAGTTTTCCACAGCAGTTCTGGCACATTCTTCTTCGCACCCTTCAATTGTGATTGTTGGGTGGGTCTTTGCAAATTCCCTTTCTTGGTTTCTACCTTTTCTTTCTAGTCCTCCAGCCATGAATAGGGGTTGACATAGGATTACAGTTTTTTCAGGTCGTAACTTTTCAAAAGCTATTATTGCAGCAACTCGGGATAAGGTGCCTTCAACCAAGTCTTCGCCACTGCAGGCAATGAGCCCAATTTTCTGTCTTATAGGCAAGTTAATCACCGTTTCTTTTTTCTTCAAGTAACTCATTTATTTTTTGGTAGATTTTTTCTGCAAGTTTGCGGGATAGTTTTTTTGCATTTTCTCCTAGTGGATAAACACTTCTTTCTGGTTTCAATTCACGATTTTCTTTTAATACATCTGTTGACAGGAATTGAGCATCAATTTTTCCCACAGCTTCTGAAACATCATTATACGAACACTTTAGAGAACACCCGTCAATCACAATAACTTTGTTTGATTTTAGTTTATCAATAACTTCTTTTTTCCCCTTAACAATTAGTGGGAGACATTCTGTGTCCGCCTTGCCTTTAGCTAGTTCGTTTACCACGATGTATGCTGCTTCTCTGCCTATACTGCCATAGACTTTACCTATTCCACTGCAGGGAAGCAGGTAAACTATTTCTTTTGTCAAGCTCAGTCGCCTATGTTTTGTGCTCTGTGTTTTCGTTCTTCTTCTATTTTCTTTTTCATATACTCAAAATAGGCTGGACCGTCCATTAATAATTCTTTATCCTCTTCAAAGTTTTTCAGTTCTACTTCTACGAACCATCCCTTCCCATAGGGATCTTGATTTAATAGTTCGGGTGATTTTTCTAGTTCCTTGTTCACCGCGACGACTTTGCCTGAAGCGGGAGTAATCAGTTGGAGGACAATTTTTATGGATTCAAAGCTTCCTATGTCGTCAAACTGTTCAAATTCCAAACCGATTTCGGGAAATTCCACAAAAATTATGTCGCTTGCCATGTTTTGGAGGAAATCAGAGATGCCCATAAGCGCCTTTTTACCCATGGGTTTTACCCAGCAATCATTTTCATTAAAATAGTAGCCAGACTTTGGAACTCTGAAACGGAACTTATCTACGGTGGTTTCAAAATATTCGATTTCTTCCAGCTCCCTAATCTCAGCAACCTCACCTTCTGATTCCTTTAAACTTTCAAGAATTTCGGACGCTATGAATTCGGCTAATTTTTGCCCCTCCTCATCCAAAATGAGAGATTTTCCGGGGTTCAACTTGTACTTTTTAACCATGTCGGGCGTAAAAATTTTTTTACCGGGCCTTAATGATCTTTCATCAAGTAGCTTAGTTGCGCAGCGAGTCATACATCCATCAATCACAATTATATCAGATTCCTTCAAGAGTTCTTCGTATTTTTCATCTCCCGTATTCAGGAGAACGGGGCATATCAGCTCGATGTCAGGATTCTTTTCTATTAATTTCAATGCCACGTTTCTAGCAACAACACCCAAAGACTTATCAAGCCCATTGCAGGGCAAAACACAAACCTTCTTACCCATGAGAAATTCACCTCTACTCGCTTTCCTTCCTTAATTCTTTGATTAGCTTGGTAATCTCTCTTTTGTCGGGAAATGATAGTGCGTCCACAGCGCAGGTTTTGGCGCAAGCCCTACAAAAAACTACACAGTTGTATGGGTTTTTTACTATCAGTTTCTTTTCCTCATTTTCTCTCCGCTCGTAAACGTTGTGGGGACAAAACTTGTCGCACTCCATACAGAAATTGCACTTGCTGTAGTCGATTGTGGGGAACCAGGGAATTTTCTTTCTGGGAACGCCCATAAAGGTTTCCTGTTCCGCATCGTACTCTTTACTCATTCTTTTCTTCCTCCTCCTCTTTCTTTTCTTGGTATTCTTCTAGGGTTTTTTCAACTAGTTCTACAGCTTGGTCTGTTGTCATTTCTCTTATGTCGAGGGGTATGAGGTCTTTTTTTACATCTAGACCCGCTTTTTCGAAAGAGTCACGAAACAGTTTATATTGCATGTTGGGAGCGCAACCCGCTATGAGGTATTTTCGTCCGGGACGCAGAAAATCTTCAAGGAAGCGGTCACCATCTTCTTCGCAAAGCTGTGGATGAATAAACGCATATTCTACGGGTAGTTCTACACGTACCCGGTTAATAAAGTCCCAAATATCCATTTTTGCAAATCCTGGACATTTACCGGTGCATACGCACATTATAACGCCGATGTCTTTTTCTTCACTCATTTCAAATTTCCACCTTTTTTGCAATGCTTGCCAAAAATTTTTCCGAATGAATCTGCCTCTATAATTCTGGAATAAATTTTTTATGAACATAAGGACGAGGGAGTAGATAAATATAAATATATCGATTAATGGCAATATTATAATAAAAGATGTGTAGGTGTCCAAATATTTTCAAAATCCCGACATTAAAGCATTTTTTATTCAAAGATGCTACCAAAAATATCGTTTATAGATAGCAATTATAACATTTGTTCTTTTTTGTAGAAAGAGGAAGCGGAATTAATTCAGGCCTAGTAATATTGATATATTGTCATAAAACGATAAGTTTAAATACTTCACTGAAATTGTACCATTGTCAGAAAGTCTATTTCGCACCCAACTATAACACAAAGAAAGAAATCCTTAAAGCAAATCTTTGACGCATTGCCAAAGAGAAAAGTGCGGACAATGTAATTTTGTATTCTGGAAATATGTGAAGAACAATTCAGACCTCAGTCAGGGAGGAAGTGAAAATTGACTAAAAAGGTTGTAGTGCTACCCTGCAGCGGCGTTGGAAAAGTTTACGGAACAATTTCACGTGAAGCAGCCTACAAAGCAGTCGAAGAACTTAAACTAGGAAAAACATCAATCACCTGTCTACCACTACTAGTGGTGGGAGACGATGACGCCGAAAAGCTGGTTCAGGAGAATCCCTGTATCGTCATAAATGGTTGTCCATCAGGCTGCGCGACCTTAGCAACTGAGAAGGCTGGAGGAAAGATAGTTCAGATAATTGACGTTACCAAAGTGCTCAAGGAGAACAGAGATTTAAAACCTAACCAGATGGCCATAAGAGAACTTGACCCGAAGGGGAAAAAGTTAGCTGAGATAATAGCGGAAAAGATCAGTCAAGAGGTAGATAGAATATTAGACTCAGAGGAAGGAGGTTGAAACATTGTTTATTCCAATGGTAGGAGTGGTTCCCTGTAGTGGCGAGGAAATACCTGAAGGGACTGTTGCGAGAATTGCTGCACGCATTGTTTTGGAGAAGTTGAGACCCACCAAAACCATGACCATCTGCTTGCCTCTATATCTTGCTGGAGGAAAAGATGAGCAGGAGTTTGTCAGGAGGCAACCCACAATTGTCATAGATGGCTGCGGCAAGGGATGCGCTGAAAAAAGTATAAGAAAAAATGGGGGAAACATAGCCGCAGTAATCAGGGTTCCCGAAATAATGAATGGATGTAAACTTAGGGCAAAGACCAGGGCCAAGCTGGATGAAGAAGGCGAAAAACTGGCTGAGATAGTAGCAGAAAAAATCGCAGAGGAGGTAGACAGAGTACTCCAAGAAATGAAAAAGAAAAGCGAACAAGGAGGATAAAACTGACCAAAAAATCAAAAAACGAAATGTTACTTGTCTAACTTTTTCAAATACAAAGTTTTGCGAAAAATTCGCTAAACGAATAGTACTCAGGTAAAAAATTTGAAAATGAATTTAGAGGAGGAAAAGAAATGGAAGGAAAAGAAGGTAAGACTGTTATCTATGCTTGTTTTGGTGGTTTTTCCAATACCGGCATTACTACTGCTTTAGCCAGCATGGATGCGGTAAAAGAGGTTGGACTAGACAAGGTATGTATAGGTTGCTTGGGTGGATTGCCAATAAACGTAAGACCTGTTTATGAAAACACTGATAAAGCGAAGAAAATTATTACCGTTGACGGTTGCCCGATGGAATGTTCAAGGAAAACAGTGGAGAATGCAGGATACAAGATAGCTAAAAGCATTGTACTAGCAAGAGACATCGGAATGAAGAAAAAGTCACTATATGAAGGAAATGAGAAAAACCTGACAGACAACATTAATGGGGAAGATGTCAGAAAAGCAAAAGAGCTAATTGTCAAAGCAATACTAGAGGATTAAAAACATCTTAACTAGCCACACCTTATACCTTTTTATTTCCCAATATTCTCAAAAGGGATAATACACTCTTGCCTAAGGTTAATTCCAAATAATCGATCAAAGTAAAGAAGCGAGTAATAGTTGCAATGTATAGTTAGGAATAGTACTAGTAAGCGAAGATTTAAGAGATTCAAGTCTCTTTTTTAAAGGTCTTTCAAACACCAAAATAAAATTACTACTCTTTTTTAATTGTACGCTCTAGAGAATCTTCGTTATTTGTTGTTAAGTCAAGATTTTTATTTTGATCTTTTGTAATTTTTGTGGACTTCGATCGCTAAGTATAAAATCTAGTCACTTAGTTTATCGACTGCTTCTGTAGGTGTTAAAGCTTGAATGTTGAGATAGTCTTTGAAGTCTGCGGGGTTCCAGGTTACCAAAACCTCGGAGTAGGCTTCTGCGTGGGAGGCTATAAGGAAGTCTGGTAAAATTCTTTTTCTCGCTCCTGGCCGTTGAAGAAGGTACTGGGAAAACATTTGCCCAGCTCTCTTTGCGACCTCCAAGGAACCACCAAGGTGAACTAATATATTGTTTACCGCAAGGAATTTTTGAACATTATACTCTTCTTCCTCCGGATTCCCACTGAGAAATATTCCCGCATATAGTTCTGCATACACAACTCCAGAAATTATCAGACTCAGTTTTTTATCTCTAGCCCATCTGAAAAATTTGAGTGTCTCGTGAAAGAATTCGTCGGCTTTGAGATGGCTAATTATAACACTTGTATCAAGTGAAACTCTCAACCCTAATCCTCTTCTTCGGCTTTGCCTCTAAGCCATCGTACAATTTCTACTGAGTTTTTCATTTTTCCAAAGATAGGATGGTTGTTCCAGACCCCTGCAGTTTCCGCCATGACTTTCTCCCACTCTCCGCCAACCTTCTCTATAATTATTTTGCCGTCTACATATCGGACATCGACAATGTCTCCTATGGTTAGCCCTACTTTCTCCCTAATCTCTTGAGGAATTGTTACCTGAAAGCGACGCGTGACCTTTACAAACAAAATACGCTCACCTATTCCTATTAGGTTAATAGGACTATTTAAAAATGTCGAAGATAGTTTTAGGAAGAGACATACTAGAGAAGGAAGAGGTATATTTTTGTGGTTATGGGAGAATTGTTTTTGCTTGCATTATTGCTACTATGAGGTCTGTTGGTTTTATTCCAGGTGTAATAATATTTTGTTTATAAAAATCTTCGACTATTTGTTTTATGTTTTGATAGTTGTATGGTTTGTCTTTTAGCATTTTTTCGAGTTGTTTTAGTGCCTGTGGAGGGGTTATGAAGAAGTCTCCGCTTATGTTTATTTCTTTAATATTGTTGTTGGATATGTTTAGTGAGACGCGTATTAGTCCTCCGGGTGCCTTGTACACGGTTTCGTGTTCAAACTCGAGGCTGCTTCCAAAAATCCACTCGGGGGAGCTATACTTTTTTTGGAGTTCCCGGGCCATTTCGAGTTCTTCTGGTGTGAGTTTCGAGTCCTGGAACTCGACGCCAAGAGCTTCTTGGTATCCCCTGCGAACCGCGTTTTTCACAATACTCACGGGAATTGTTGTCCCCAGCTCCCTTTTTATTGTTGTCACTCTATCTCTTACTGAGGATGCATTCTTGTCCCTGAGTTTTTCGGTGGACACTCTCAGAGCATTTTCTAAATTTTCAAAGTTTAGATCTATGAGGAGTGTTCCGTGATGGATGAGAACATTATGGAGTTGGTGCTGAGCGTTTCCAGAAATTTTTCTTTTACCAATAACAATATCATTTACGGGCTTAAACTCTGCCTCCAGTCCCAATAATTTAAGGGCGATAATTAAACCTCTACAGAGATACGAGTATGATTCTATGGGGTCTTTGAAGGATCTGAACTTGTTAGTGTCTATGTAGAGTGAGTAGTTTAGGTTTCCCGAATCCTGGTACACTGCCCCGCCCCCCGATAGTCTTCTAACTATTTTTATTCCCTTCTGTTTACAGTAGTCTACATTCACTTCTTTCTCTACCCGCTGGTTGCACCCTACACTTACGATTAGGGGGTGTTGCCACACTCTGAGAGCGTTTGGAGAATTTTTTTCCAGTATGCTTCTGGCCATGGTTTCTTCTATTGCTAGGTTCATGTATGGGTCATCTGAACTATAGTCGATAAAGCGCCAGGACTCCTTCAAAGTCACCCCGCCCCTTACTTTATTCTTTTAATCTCTTCCCTTACAATATTTGAAAACTCTTCAGGGGTGGGAACAGTTCTTCCATATTTTAGTTCGCCGTTTACTATCACTGCAGGAATCTGGGACTTTTTAGCAGCTTCTATTAACCCGTTTGTAACAGTGACACCGGGAGGTAGACCTCTCCCCCTTCTCCATATCCTTAACTCAATTTCTTCTTCGTTCCCAGACATTTTTATTCCCTCCTTCACATTTTTTTCTATCTGGGAACACATTTTAGTGGGGGGAGAAGCAGTCAAAACCTCTATGAGAAGTTTACCATAAGCTAGAGGTGGAGAAAACTCCAAATTCCACCTTGGAGACTGATACTTAGTTTTCAAAACCCGTTCAAAAGTTTTATTCTCTAAATCTGTCAAGCTTCCCTCAATAAGGGTGGCTCCAAATTTTTCCCTTATTCTACTTGAGGCTTCCTCTATAAACTCTCTAACAGTTTTTTTGCTTGATGAGAGCCGTGTTAGACTGGATACCTTTTTGGGGAGGATACCCGCAGAGTTGGCAAAATCCACGTCGACATCCAAGTAAACGACGCCCTGAAAAACTAATATATCATAGTACCAAAACTGTGAAACTTGAGAGGTTACCACATCATCTACGAATAGGTAAGATGTATTATCAAAGGCACATTTTACGCCAAAATTTTCTATTGTTTCGATTATTGGAGAGTAAACCAGCCGGTACAAATCATTTAACTCTCTTGGAAAAAGAGGATCACGTGTATCAAGGATGAAGCCAAATAGTAATGAACCTTCATCAGCGTAGAATGTTGGTCCATCAGTAACCCTCCTAATAATTCGGACGTTTTTCTCTTTGAGGAAACTCATCTGGTCTTGGTTCAACCGCAGGTTTCCTAAAACTATGGAGGGAGGGCTTCTCCAAAAATGTACTGTGTTGGGTGCATCTCCACCCTTGACGTGGAGCATGATGGTTTCATCTAAAGCCCACCCCAAGCTTGGCTCAACAAGGTCTTGGATAAAAATTCTTAGTTCCTTAATTTTAGTGACCTCCCTTATAATATACACATTTATCCTTTTTACATTCTTCATTGTTGGAAGAAAAGGGACACCCATCGAAATTTGAGGGTAATTTGATTTGAAAATTTTTTTCTAAAAAGTCTACGGCGCTTTTTAACGAGGCATAAACGCTGGCTTTGCAGCATCTTGGACCTCCCAACTTTGAGATAGAGAGTAGTGATTCACCACTGGCATCCAAAGACTGCGTCCTTTCAGTGTCAGACTTGTAAGTTGCTCCCGTTAGAACGCTCATGGCAATTCCAACACCTGCCCCAGCTCCGCAAATCCCCCAGGATCCGCAAGTACCATAAGGTATCATTTTCCCCCTCTTAATGGCAATTCTAATTGCTCTGGATGGCAATTCGTGCCCTACATTTTTTATTGTGGTTAATAGTACAGCGGGAACAAGGTAGTGATGGATGGGAGAATGCATGGGTATTGCGGGATGCTTCATTATTAGGTTAGCTAGTTCGTATGGGTTTTTTATTTCACTTCTCTCACAGGTTTTTAAAACTAATTCTTCTGGGAGAGCTAGTCTACAGTTCTCGCACACAAAGTGGTGGTCATCGCAAGTATAGTCTGCAACTGAAACCTCCTTACAATATATGCACCTTAGCTCTTCAGAAGTTGGGTGAAGAACTTTATTGCAAATATTGCAGTAGAAAACCTCGTTTTCCAAGAACAGCCCTCAACCGGTATGAATAATTTGTTGCCTTCTCCGAGTTACGGACTTGCTGGTTCATTGATGTGCTTCCACCCGTGAAGCAACCTGCAAAAGTCGCAGTCGAGTATTTTTTGAAAAAACATATAAAGGAGGAGGTTTGTGGCTCATGCTTTTAGAGCATTTTCTATTGCTTTTTCTAGGCTTTCTGGCTTAAAAAACTCTGGAAACACTTCGCTGCCGTTTACCACCAGCCCCTTACTGCCGATTTTGAATTTCCTAGCCTCATCTGAGAAAGAAGGCTTTACATCAAATTCCACTTGGTCTCGGTACTTTGTCAGTACTGCAAATACGCGGTCCATGAATGCTGAGAATTGGCAGGCGCATGAACCCATAGGGATGAAAATATCTACTTTAACTTTTGACATGGAATCATTCCTCCTATTTCTAGTCTTGTTCTGTTTTATTCACCTTTTTATTTTTGATTAAACTTGTGGTTTGACGCCCATTAACATGGTTTTCCTTGTATAGTATTAGTGTCGACGGCTTTTAAATATATCGACGTATAACAATATATCAATAATCGCGTACAACACCAAAAAAATTCTAAAAGTGGAAAAAAGGAGCAAAACAAATAGAGAAATTTAGAAAATGATTATGGCTTCGCCCTGTTTTAGAATTATTTTTACCAACTCTTCTTCTTCAATGGGAGTGATGCCTTTTATTATTCTTGCTTCAGGTATTCTTCTTTCCTGAAGAGATTTTTTGTGAACATATAATTCGGACTCGGGAAGAAGTGTATAGATTAAATCTTCCACGCTGGGCATAGATATTTTCTCTGGGTTTTGATTTGAAATTGTGGCATATACTCCATCGCCCATAAATAATATTGTGCATTTAAGCCCGCTGTTGAGGCATGCTACGGCTACATATAGTCCACTGAAACAGTCTTCAAAACCGTAGGGCGCTTTTGTGATGATTAGCAGTACCGTGTTAATTTTAATCACCTTCTTAAAGGGCTAATACCTTATCACTATTTTTGAGCCAGTAGCCCAAGTCACGCAGATTAGCTATGTGAACCCCACTAACATGTTGGCTGGTGGGATAAATTCCATCTTTCTCCTCCCCCTCAACATAACCCCTAGCTCCTGCACAACGCGAGCAGGATTTTATTTTTGCTCCCTTCTCAGCCAGTTCACTGAGTTTTTCACCAACATTGGGGAAATATTTTGGACTCTGCCCCTTTTTAGCAGAGTGAACTGCCTCCATATAAAGAAAAATGTTAACGTTGTAACCCTTCTCAAGAGCCTTCTCAGCTATTAAGAGACCAATATCCACTCTTTGAGAAGCATAAGGACCATGATATAGAACTAAGGTCAATGTCTTGCCCATCATAATCACCTAGAAGCATAAAATTCTATCAGCACTTTCCATAATATCAACTACCATCTTTTCAACCAAGTTATATTGACATTTTACCCGTTTTGTAAGTAAATCCTCCTGAATCCCCCGTGCCTCCAAATCCTCCTTACTCGCAAAAACTTGAATGTGCTCAGAATCAATAGTTTCTAGATTCATTCCTCTCATTCCACAGTATACTCCATCACCAATCAAGTACACTGTGACACTAGCATCAGTTCTAATAATTTCACTTATTAAGTCGAATGCTTTCTCTACCCGCTCCGAAATTGGAGGATCCATTATGATAGAAACAACTTTCAACAAGACACTACCACCACACACTTAACTGTTCAACTTCTTTTATCCTTATTCCAACAACTCTAAAAATATCTAAACTAACTTGCTTTATGCTCCTCTTTTCTGACTTTAGGGCCACCTATACTGTGGAAATTCAACGAAGATTGAATATGTATGTAAATATTATAATATTTCGATAATTTTATAAAAATTTTAGGTTCTAAATAGTATAGAG
>CAZECW010000095.1:0-8048 GCA_964510585.1 uncultured archaeon
CAGTCATGAAACTATAGGATTTCTGAAAATCTGCGTGTTCCAACAAGGTTGAAAGAGAGTAAAGAATGATGATTCCATTTGAACCAATCTTATCATACGCATTTACAATAACGGATAAAAGTTTAGAAATATTAGTTAGGCTCTCCACAGAGAACTCGTTACGGCTCCTCTGGGGATAAATGTACCAAAAGGTGAAGCCATCCACAAACTGAAAAAGGTTTTCCTCCTCAAAAGGCTCCACATCCCAGTTGAACTCCTTCATACGCAACTTAATATTATCCGGTGAACCATCCAGAGTGACATAGACAACAGGCCTTTTTGCCAAAGCGGACATATAAGCGACTTGATTGATGAAAACCGTTTTCCCCACCTTAGGGGGACCTAAAACCAAATAGTTTCCAGACGGCATCTCCCCCCCAATCCAAGCATCAAAATCATTTATCCACGTTTTATACTTATAAATCATAATCCGCACCTCGAACCAGAACATAGTTCCAACAACCATGAAGAAAAATTCAGAAAAATAATGCAGTTCCAACGACAAAATTTAAAAATGCTAATGGTTTTTATTGTTTCAGTTTCTCTTATTAAAAATTTTCTATCAGGAGTATCGCGCAGCATAATTTCTATTTTTCAATTTTTTGTGGGTTTTTCTGAATTTTTTGCAACTTTACAGTGTTAATTTATAAAATTTTCAGAATATTGATGTAATATTTTGGAATAAACTAGAATTATGCAAAAGTATGGAAACAGCGATTATTAATAAGGTTGTTATTCAATGTTCAGCGAAGGAAAAACATTTTTGACTTGGAACGATAAGCTTACTCCACAAAATAGAGGAAATAGACAAACTGGACACTCTTTATACCTCGCAAACCGCCCCCCACCCCCGGGTCTTTTCGGATCATTTACTTTTCACTTCTCTGAGTTGGTTGTGCCAATTCTTCTTGCTCGCAAAAAACTTCATTTTCATTATTTTTCAAGAAACTTTTCTCTGCTATGAAACCATGTTTTCATACTTTACCTGTAACAAGTGAAAGCATTTTTGGGTTGTGTGGAAGGCGCTGCTTATGTAGGTTTTTATTTTTGGTTGCCTGATTTTTTGGGTGGGTTGTCGTGTAGTGCAGTCCGGAATTTCCGGTTGTTCCTTCACCTGAAGGATTTTTTCGTGGAAGTTTCATAAATTTTGTTTTTCGCTGTATCTATTACCAACCCCAAGTGTATTTAGAATTGGACTAAATTTCTGCCGCAGTAACACTTTAGGAATAATTTAGATGTTGCGCTTCTGTTTGGGTGTGTTTTTCGTAGGGCTGTCTGTTTTTTGGTGGTTGTTTTTTTCTGATTTTGTTCAGGTTGTTGGTGTTGGGTTTTTGTTCTGGGATTCAAATAGTGCTTTGACGTCTTCGGGTGTAACTAGGTTTTTTAAGCCCGCCTTTTTTGCAAGTTTAACTGTTTCTGGGGGTTCGAATCCCGTGTACTCTTCTATTTTGTAGAAGGAGTCCCTGGCATTCTCTATGCATATAGTTTTACCATTCTGCAGTACGATTACTCTATCGGCGCATTTGGCGGCGAATCTCAAATTGTGAGTTATAAGGAGTACCGTTATTCCCCTGTCTCTAAGCTTTATGACTGTTTCCAGTAATTTTTTTAGGTGATATCCGTCTTGCCCAGTGGTTGGTTCGTCAAGGATTAGAATGTCTGGTTCCTCTGCTAGTAATGATGCTACTGCTACTCTCTGCTTTTCTCCTTGACTGAGGGAGTGGGGGTGCCTGCTAGCAAGCTTGTTGAGATTCATCAGGTCCAGGATTTCATTTACTCTCATTTTTATTTCTTCGGAACCGGCTTTCTTTCTTCTGGTTCTGATTTGGAACGCCACTTCGTTGAAAACTGAGTTGTTAAAGAGTTGAACTTCGAAATTTTGGAAAACCATTCCCCCCTTTATTCCGGGTGCCCTTTCTATGTGTCCCCTTTTTTGTTTTATGAGTCCAACTACCAGTTTTGCGAGGGTGGTTTTACCTGAACCATTATTCCCTACAACTGCAACTATTTCACCCCTGTACAGCTTCAACTTATCTACTGTGAGTGCAAATCCGTTACCGTACCTGTAAAAAACATTTTTAAATTCAATGAGAATTTCTTTCTGCCCTCTGTTAAATCTGTAGGGCGGCACGGTTTCCCTCAGCTCCAACAGTTTCTGGAGGGCTTGGTCTCTTAGACAATTTAGGTCTCCATTTGAGGGGCTTATTTTAAGGGCTTTCCCTATTTCCACAATTTCCGGAGGCTGGACACTTAAATTCTCCAACAAGTCTGATTTCTGCGTGATGATTTCTCTTGAGCCATCCTCAACAATTTCTCCAGAAGCCATTACAATGATTCTGTCTGCCGCCTCAGCAAACCTTTCAACTCTGTGCTCAATGAGCATAATAGTTGTATTGTACTGCTCCCTAATCTTTTGCAGAATGTCAACCAGCAAAATAGATGCTGAAGGATCCAGGTTAGCTGCTGGTTCATCCAGTATCAAAACACTGGGAAGCATCGAGAGAGCAGACGCCAAAGCAACTCTTTGCTTCTCCCCTTCTGATAGACTAAAAGTAGCCCTATGTCGAAGCTTCTCCATCTCCAAACTGGAGAGAACCCATTCAACCCTTCTCCTAATTTCTTCTCTCGCTATACCCAAATTTTCAGAACCAAAAGCAACCTCCTCCTCCACAGTTAAAGTGCAAAGCTGAGTGTCCGGGTTTTGAAAAACCATACCCACCTGTTTCGCCATCTCGTAGACCGGAGTGTCTGCAACATTGAGTCCGTTAACCAGTACCTGCCCTTTAACCACGCCCCCATAGACATGTGGAATCAACCCGTTAAGACATCTTGCGAGTGTTGTTTTACCGCAACCACTCCTCCCAACTAGTAGAATGAACTCCCCCCTCCTAACCTCTAGATTTATATTGCGGATTACTTCTTTCTCAGAGTTGGAGTAACAATAGCTCAGATTCTTGGTTATAATACTCAAAACATGTACCCCCAAAACAGCTGCACATCCAGGAAACTAAAGTACGAGAAATCTAAAAGAAACAAGGCTGCAACCGATATGAGGACTATTGAGGCAAACGCGGCGTCGACCCAGCTAATCTTATACTCATAAAGGCTGGTTCTCCTACCAGGTGCACCGAATCCCCTCGCCTCCATAGCTGATGCAAGATCATCTGCGATCTTCATCATGCGTATCATTAAAGGTATCATGAGAGCTCTGAAAAGTATGCGGGGTCTTCTGAGAATACCTTTTATGCCCAACTCCAAACCTCTCACCTTTAATGAGTCAATCAAATCCTTCGCTTCCTTTACAAAGACGGGAATAAATCTGAGGGTGAGCGTAAGAGTGAAAACCACTGATTTAGGAAATCTCAAGCTTTCCAAAGCCTTAGCAAACCGGTTCGGCGGAGTAGTAAAGGCAAAAGCCAAACCAATACCCACCACAGCAGAAACCCTCACAAAAAATTTTCCAAACTCAAACGGACTACCTATCCCAGTAAAGTAAACAAGGAACAAACTTATAATAGAGAAAACCAACAACAAAAATAGGAAAAATGCAGCCCTCCTAAGACACCTTGAAACTGCGAGTATTAAGAGTGGGAGGGCTGCAAGGAGGACAGACGAGCTCAGTGAGCTTAACATAACGCTTGTAACAGTTACTGCCACAATCGCAAGCAGTTTAACTCTGGGATCAAGCCTGTGAATTACCGTGTTACCCTCTAGGGGCAGAGTAATTCTTGACAGCATCATTGGTAAACCCCTGCTAGCTTAAGCTCCCTAGCAATCCTAACTCCAAAGTATCCTCCAAGAACCGCCAAAACAGTGCAAACACCGGAAACCCCCAAGATCAGAGACGGACTTATTATGGCTTCTAAACCTTGTACACGAAAGCCTAAACTTACAAAAAGAGTCTTAGCAAAATCTACGAATTCCACAGCCACACCGAGATTGGGCATGAGACCCCCTAAAACGCCCAGTGTAAGAACTTGACTCAGTAGATTTAGCGCTGACCCTGAAACTCCGCTTAGGGCAAACACATTCACAAGAAATTGCACATACATTAGGCCACCAGCTATCTGAAAGAGGATAGATGCTCCGCGCATCTGGTAACCGCCAAAGACCAGAGTTAATAGGAGAACCACAATAGTGCTAATTCCTGCTCTGATTCCGGTGGCGAGGGTGGTCGCCTTCTCACTTGAATAGTCAGTTCTGAATGCTGCTACTGATAGATCAGCCGCAATACCGCCGGAGAGTGTTGCGGGTAGGAGGATGGGTACTGCGGGAAAAATTAGGCTGCTAATAAGTCCCCACATGAACATCAGGAAGGTCATGGTTCCAATCTTTCTGATCTTTATGCAGGCCAAAGCAATTACCACTCCTGAGAAGAAAGCTGAGGAAATCGATTTGGCTCCTGGGATACTGGTAATAGCTGAACCTGTCATTATGGCAATAAACGAGACTATGTAGATTAAAACTGTGAATAGAGCCAGGTATACCAACTCTCTAGTTGTGAAGTAACCTTTCATTTCACCACCTTAATCCTGTTTTTTGGTATCTTGTTTCTGCTTTTGTCAGAAGCATTTGGTAATACTTTTTTTCTAGTTAGTATTACTAATTTTTAGTATTACTCTTTACTAAAAAAGTATTACTCTTTTAAATCTTACGGTAAACTAGGATTTACCTATTGTGTGCATGTTTGGAAAGTGCTAAGCCCCACGATGGGAGCCTGCTCGCAGTTGTTCCGTCAGTGAAGCACGCTGAAAAATACGTCCATGAAGAAGGGCGTTTGAGACGAAAAATGTACAGCGCACAACAGGTGCCATAGGGTTAACAGTGCCGACAAAAACGTGTACTTCCCGTTTACGGCAAGAAAAAATCATCATAAAGGAAAGAACTAAATTATGGATAGCTGCTTAAAAAGCCACTAAAACTTTATGGCAGGGTCTCCAAATTATAGTAAGTAATGTTTATATAAGTATATTCTAATGTAATATTACATATTCTTGAATCACTTTGTAAAGCAAGGAAAGGGAGAAAGCTGAAGGAGAAGAACAATATGCAAAAAGTTAAACTAAGTCTCGCAGCCGCAGTACCGCTAGTTCTAATGATTCTACTAGTCGCAGCCCCCCTCACGTCCACACCAACACTGGCAAATCCCATAAGCGCTCTGCTAGCAGACCAACCAGGACCCCTAAACACAGGCGACACCTGGACCTACGGAATTTATTATAATTCTACCCACAATTACACAGCGAGGTTAACTGTAGTCGGCCTGACTACTGTCGAAGACTGGAATGGAACCATGACACAATGCTACAAAATAGAGGGAAAATTTGAGGATCAACCAGAGCTGTTTAACGAGTCCTGGGTTTCGATATATTACAGGGTCTCCGACCTAAAAATGATAGCACAGGAAGGTTATGAGTTAAAAAACAATAGTGGAACATACTTGGAGCATTACTGGTATGTATATACTGATGTCCCTATTGAGAATGGCTATCCGCTAAGTCTAGGAAAAACATGGAATCAAACAATAACAACTAACAGGACGGGATATCTTAAGGAATGGTCTGGAGGAGGCTGGAGTAACACCACATGGACTCGTTCAAACGCTACTAGTTTCACGGGTTGGCAGTCAGGTGAAGTTCTCAACATATCTACTGTTACTGTTCTCGCTGGAACCTTCGAAACCTGGTGCATCAACATAACGGCGGGTAAAGATACGGAGACAAAAACATTCATACATTACTTTTCGCCCGGTGTTAAAAACAATGTTTTGATAACTAACTCTACCGGTGATTGGCAGTCTTGGTTGGTTAGTTATAATGTTGGTCTACACATTGAGGATATAGTGCGGATTTTGATTTGGTCGCAGGCGCTTCAGCAGATAACGTCTCCACTTGCGGGTAGTAAACTGTTTCTTTGGACGGGAGCTGGTGCCGCTGCTGTGATACTGATTGCAGTAGGAATCTTCCTCTGGTTGAGGAGAAGATAATTCCTCACAGTCCCCCCTCCTCTTTTTCTTTTTGCAACTTTTTGTTTATTGTGCGGTTCTACTTGAAGATATGAGGTGGCTTGTTCTGCTTTTTGGTGTAAGTTGCGTTGAGTTCCGTGAAAGGATGTCTATGTTTCTTCTGTAAAATTAAAAGAATTGGGAGCGGCTAAATCCATGCTTTATTAGTCGTTATCCTTATGGTCGCTCATCTTCTTTAGGAATTCTTCTTGGCAGCTTAGTTTCTCCTCTTAAGTTGGTAGTTTCATCGCTTTATTCGGTTTCTGTTTGGCGGTGTGCTTTATGTTTGTTTTGTGGAGAATCCTGCGGCTGAAAAAAAGGTTATCTTGAGATTTTCTTACGCCCTAAATGTGGAACGTTGGGGGACAAATAGATCTCTTTGTCTAAAAAGGTATGGGTTGGGACTTAGGGGGATTGATCTGTAGGATTTGTATGTTTCCTCTCATTCAAAAAAAGGGGTGAGTGTCCCTTTTTATTAACCATTTAAGCAGTTGGTGCCAAATAGTTTCTAGGGTATAAACGCGAATTTTTGGTAGGGAGGATAGCTGAATCGGAATACGTGTTGTTGGGAAGTCTTGGTCGAATAAATTTCTGGTGTTAATGTGTTTTAGGATGGAGAATTTTTGAAAAAAATTTTATTAGGGCTTTGATATTCTTTATGTTTTGATTTATTAGAGGTGTTTTTTACTCGCCGTTATGGGTTTGGAAGGTGTTTACTTTGTGGTTTATGAGTTTTGCTTGTTGTGGTGTTAGGTTTTTGGAGTGATGGTTTTATGGATTGGAAGGTTAGGGCTCCTTTACGGGTGGATTTGAGTGGTGGTTGGACTGATGCAGCTCCGTTTATTGAGGAGCATGTGGGTGCTCTTGTGAATTTTGCCATTGACAAGTTTCAGATTTATGATGGGAATGAGATTAGTTGCAGCTGGCTGGGTATGGGTCTTGGTACAAGCGGCGGGTATAATGTTGTGAAGGCGGTTATTGAGGATGGTTTGTATGAGCGTGAAAAAATTCTTTTGAGGGCTTATCAGAGGGAGTTGCAGGAGAATGTTTGTGGAATGCAGGATATGGCTGCTAGTACCTATGGGGGCCTAAACTATTGGGAGTTCTATAGGGACAATTTTTATAGGGTTCCCATCCCCCTAACGGAAGAGTTGAGGAGGGGGCTCCAAGACTTGGCGGTTCTCGTTAACACTGGGAAGTCTCGTAGTCCACGCCACTTTTTTGTTTACGCTAATTATCCCTACGTGGAACCCATCCTTGTTAAGTTGAGTGAGATAGCTACTAGGATGAGGGATGAGCTTCTTTCGGAGAATATGCGTCGGGTGAGACAATTGGTGAAGGACACTTTTTACTGGCAGAGTAGAATACCCACGGTGACGACGCCAGAGATCGAGGAACTGGTGGGTATGGCTGATGCGGGAAAAGTTTGTGGAGCTGGAGGTGGGGGCTGCGTACTTTTACTTTTTGAGAATGAGAAAAGGTTAGAGGAGTTTAGGGAAAAGTGTAAAGAGACAATCTCGTACAAAATATGGGAGAAAGGGGTGGAGACCACCTACAGAGAAATTAAATGAAAAAATTTGGTGCTCCTTTTTTTAATATTTTCGAACCTTTAACTGGATAGGGAGTCTGAGAGACCACCAAAAAATGTTAAAGAAGGCTCTGTAAATCTATCTTTAGGGTGAAAGTACTTGTTGGAGGGACAAATGGGTAGGTGGGACCGGAAGTCCTCCAAGCAGCAGGCATACTTAGCACATCTCTCAATAAATTTCACTAGATCCTAGTTATCCTCAATATTTGGGAAGCCCCATCACGTTTACAACCCTTCTAGCATAATTTGTTTGGGGCAAGTATGTTGTTTGGGTCCAGGAGCCTTTTTATTCCCCGTATTAGCTCCGCGTAGCTTGGCATCAGTAACATGTTTGTTAGCTGCTGCATCGTTAGGGGAATTGTTCCACCATACTTCAACATGGTGATTATAAGTGGCTGAATCGTATCACTGAGCTTT
>CAZECW010000096.1:0-18449 GCA_964510585.1 uncultured archaeon
ATTTTGAAATTTACAAAGAGCATAGATTTTTCTTCGTCCCTCGTTATACCCTTCAAAGCCATGTTCTTCATCCATTTCTCAACCTTATCTAAAGTCGAACCCAAAAAAGGCAAAAGTAAAAATGGTTTTGAGGGTTTAAAAGAAGGGTTTTGTTTATGTGAACATTGTGGTGTCTTTTATGTCGAATTTGGCTTTGGGCGCGATTTGTTCAATGAAATACTTCATTCCGAAAACTACGGACTGAAATTCCACTTTGAAGTTACTTTCAGTAGTATCCACAGGCATGTCGGCTTCAACCCATATTCCATTTGCATCCGCGCTATATGTTACCTCGTGAAGGTTAAAGTTGGCCACTAAACAGTTGTAGAAGAGGTCTTCCCTAGCAGTCTTTGGAATGTCTTTCAGCAGAGCGACTAGAGCCTTAATGTTTATCCATTCCTTGCTTACCAATGTTTGAACCAAGAAAAATTTATCGTCTATTTTGAAATTTACAAAGAGCATAGATTTTTCTTCGTCCCTCGTTATACCCTTCAAAGCCATGTTCTTCATCCATTTCTCAACCTTATCTAAAGTCGAACCCAAAAAAGGCAAAAGTAACACCAACCTTCAAACATTAACTTAATAATACTTTTGTCGTTCAAAGTTTTATACCTTTTTACCCCTTAACCCTACATACATTTAAGAAGACTAGGGTGAAAGTGTGGGTTACAATTGGATTGAACTGGAGAAACTAGTTTCGTCTTTTACCGAAAATATGGTTTCAAAAAGGTCCGCTACACTCTTTTTGCTGCCTCGACAATTGCTTTTACAAAGTCTTCAGGTTCAACTAGAGGTATCTCCCAGTCCGGTCGCTCAAATATTTTCTCTACCTTCGATTTTACTTCCCACTCGTTTTGGGGATTTATTCCTTTCAGGGAATTTTCTAATTCTTTAAGGTAACTTTCAGGCCTGCAGTAGAAGTCTCCTGAAAACATCAAGTCTTCAATTTTTCCCTCAGGATCAAGTAGAACGTGGACAACTAGTTCTCGATCCCTCTTGTTTTTTGCGAAAACAAATTTGTAGCCCTTATTCAGCAACTCCTTTAGATTTGGGAATCTCGCCATACTTGAGAAAGCGAACCTGTTTTCAGGGGAAGTTGCATAGTCACGCCATTTTTGGTATATTTCCCTCTCAGCGTTAAGTATTCCTCCCTCCTCTAATTCGATGCCCAGTGCTTCCTGGAACGATTCTGTAAAAGCTTTTTTGAATTCCTCGTTACTGGGAAGTTTCCCAGTCTCGGTTTCTACGCTGGTCATAAGTTCAGACAAGTCCTTTATTCTTTTGTCTCGGAGCTTCTCGGGATGTAATTGCACAACATCTGAGAAGTATTTGAAGTCTAGGTCTTTTAGTGAGATTATGCATTGCATAACCACAGTTTTTTCTATTTCAGTAAATCCGAATCCCGTTATTTTACGGTCTCCCACCATGACGTCCCCGGCGAACTTGTACCAAGCGTTCTTAACTCCCAACTTTTTGTATCCCTCAGTAATGGCTTCCCCAACCTTCCTAAAAGCGTCATCAAGCCTAGGGAAAAAGTCCCGGTCTACCGTTAGGCCTAGCCCTCTACTACCCACGGGATCAATGAGAATCACGCCCCCACCAATGGGCCTACGCACTACGTCAATGTCTTTTTCCTTTGCCCTCTCATAGTCAATTGCCAAATCCAAATCCTGGTATCTCCCGATGCTTATCGAATATTTCGAGAAGCCCGAGAGAAGAAAAGTGTTGGGACTCACTCCAAGAAGTTTACCCTCCACCGCAGTCATTGTGTAGGCCACAATGTCTGGGCCGTCAAGTGCCGGTGCCCAAATTAAACGCCACTTATCCGACAAGAAGATCCTCCCTATTTCTAGAAACCTTACCATAAACTGTGACTTTTAATCATATCTTTCATACGCCGTTATTTAATTTTTATTAGCAAAAATTGGAAGCTTGAATTAACCAGAATCAACCACACGAGAATTTTTAAATTGCAAAATGATACTTTTAGCTAGTTCTTAAAACATTAATGGTCAATTGTCAAGGTGAGTTTACTGCATTGTTACTATTTGGGCTTGGTTTCTCATTTTTGAAAATTGATTATGGTTTTTATTTCTTCAAAGTCGCTTTTGAAGGCTAGATTGGCTTTTTCGGGTATGAGTTCGCGGGAAACCAATTTACCCATTACTTTGGGATACTTATTCTTTATGTCAATTAAGTCTTTCAGGCCCATTTCGTAGTGCTTTCTGTTGGAGCTGACCGAGCCGAATGCCACCTTGTTTCCCACCACCATGTTGGCAAATATTCTTCCGAAATCGTCGCACTCCTGAATCTCCCTGTAGAGCCCTAAGAAACAAAGTATACCGTTGGGCTTTAACAATCCGCAACACTCCAAGGCTGTCGAAGCCGCGCCTGAAGCCTCAACGATGATATCGAATTTTCTGTCCAAGGAATGGAGCGGATTTTCCCTCTCATCAAGGTACTCTCCACCCGCCTCCCTAACAATTTTAGCCTTAACGCTCTCCACACGATTCCTTGAAACATTAAGTACATTGAATCCTCTTAGCCTGAGAACCAAGGTAGCTAGTAAACCCAGGGGGCCAGCCCCGGTGACCAGAACATCTTCCGGCTCCCATATCAACCTTTCCTGAATCTTAATTGCTTGGGAAATTCCTTTTTCCACCCTGCTCAGAGGATCCAGAAATACCGCATCATCTTTTAGTTCCTCGGGGACTTTAATTAGATACTGGGCATCAGTGACAGTGTAATCTGAGGCGAATCCATGGAGCTTAATAATCCCATGCTCCAAGTATTCCCCAGTTATGCAGGCGTCAGGCTCACCGCTTTTACAGTTTAGGCAGTTCTGCACGCAAGGCCTTCTAACCATTGGCACCACAATGTCTCCCACTTTGACATTCTTCACATTTCCTCCCACTTCCTCAACTATACCTACAGCTTCGTGACCCATTATTATGAAGGGGGAGCCTTCGGGAGGCGTGCCGTAGTAGCCGTCATTTATCTCCCTATCAGCAGTATCTATGCCTACCTTCAAAATTTTGAGCAAAGCCTCGTTTTCTTTTGGTTTCGGTTTATGCAGCTCCATAAGCTGGACGGAATTTCTATCAGGCGGAGTAGCAACAATGGCTCTCATCTAGAAAACCTCCAACACCAAGTTAGATATACATAATGCTAAATTAATTATTTTTAGCCCAAATAAGTTGCGCCCCAATCAATTTAGCGCACACACAAACGTCAGAGTGATTGTAAGTCTGAAACCTTTTAAAGGCATTTTAGAATTTTTAAACTTATCAATTTTACTCACAATACATAGCCAAACGCTTCATTTGAAATTACAAATCTTGTGAGAATAAGGGAGGTAAAAGCGCCCTAATAGTAGTGGAGTGTGATAAAGATATATTAAATTGGTTTGCATTTGTTAACAGTATGGACAAAGAGGTTGTTCTTAAAAGGTTTGATGCTTTGGCTCCCGATTATGATAATTATATTTTACGGGTTGACGGCTACTCGAAAACAGTAGATAGGATTATTGAGTTAGCAGAAGCTGAAAAGCCGAGTATCGTTCTGGATTTAGGAACTGGAACCGGAACAGTTAGCTTCAGATTGGCCCCTAGAGTGGCAAAGGTCTATGCGCGGGACATTTCCCAGAAGATGTTGCAAGTCGCCAAAGAAAAGGCTTTAAAATCCAAAATTGAGAATGTTGAATTCGGCTACGGTACTTTTTCTGAGCCAAATTGCAGCGAAAAAGTAGATCTAATTGTTAGCAACCTGGCCTTCCACCACTTGTATGACGAGGAGAAGAGGGAAGCGATAAAGGTTTGGATTGATTTGTTAAAACCTGGCGGAAGAGTAATTCTTGGTGATCATATGTGGTTCTTTGACCACAAGAAAGAACCAGAGAGGAGAGAGAAACTTGTTCGAAAAATTATTGAGACACTGGGAGACCCCAAAAAGCCTCTGGAGGAACAGGTAGAGGAGCTAAATAAAAGAGACCATCCCGCCAACATTTATGATTTAAAAAAATTTTTCGAAGAAGCCGGTTTCGTGGTTGAAAAAATCGAAGAAACACTATCTCCAGTAATGGGCATAATTGTTGCCGCGAAACCCAAAAAATAAATTCAGGTTTCGACAAAAAAGTTTAACAGTAAATTTTGTGCTGTTCAAATTTAATCCTATTAGGTGGTAACTGTGTCTAAGAGGGATATAATAGAGCGCTTTGACAGCGTAGCGGAAAGTTATGATGAGCGCACCTCAAAATGGCCCGGATACAACGAGTTATTAAAGAGAATAATTGAGTTAGCAAACCCTAAAGAAAGCGACATTGTAATGGATGTTGGGGCGGGTACAGGAAGCGTTTCCTTCGCCTTTGCTCCTAAGGTGCATAAGGTTGTGGCATTGGACATCGCAGAAAAAATGGTGGAGACTGGCCGGAAAAAAGCACGAGAGAAAAATTTTCAAAACGTTGAATTCAGAATCGGCGACTTTGAAAATCCCAACTATGATGAAAAAGTCGATATAATTGTGACCAACATTGCCTTTCACCATCTGACCCATGAACAAAAAAGAAAAGTTATAAGAGACTGGTACAGCCTGCTCAAACCGGGAGGAAGAGTAGTCATTGGGGACATAATGTTTTTCTTCGACCCAGTGAAGGAGAGGGAGAGAGCAATTGAATTAATAAAGTTTCTCCTGGAGAGATTCGCTGTAAAGAAAGAAGGTGAAGATTTAGAGAGCACCATGGAGAGATACAGGAAAACAGATTACCCCATATATGTCTACACATTAAAACAATATTTTGAGGAAGCAGGATACAAAGTGGTAGCAATTGAAGAAATAATCCCTCCCATCCTAGGCGTAGTATGCGCTCAAAAAGAGTGAAAAATCTCCGAAATATTCTCGCCCCTCCACTCAAAATCGAAGAAGTAGACCACTTTGGTTATCCACCATTTCAAGCATTTAAGAAGTCTCCTTAATCTAAAGATGGTGTGACAAAAATGAAAAAAAGGTTAGAGAAACTGGAAAAAATAAAATAGGGGTTATACGATTTTTAGCTCCAGATATTTTGTTGGGTCTATAGTAGAGCAATTAGTCCCTTGATAATCAGAATGTCTATTATTAACTTTCCATAGGGCCAGGGATTGAGTTGCCATACTGTGAAATTCAGAATGGCAGCAAAGCTCACCCAAACTATATATGGAATCATTAAATAAGCTGCCTTCCTAGAAATTTTATAAAACAGCAGAATAGTAAGTATGATTGTTATCCAAAGAGGAACTATGCCCAAAAAGCCATAGAGCGGTGACTGTAATCCGAAAAACAATATCGACCAGAGAGTGTTTAGTGCCAATTGAATGCCATAGAGGGAAAGTGCGATTCTGACTTCTTTCTTTTCCCAACCCTCCATCCAAACAAAAAACGCTGCAACCGCCATCAAAACATAGAGGGTTAACCAAGCCGGACCGAAAAGCCAGCTAGGGGGATTGAAATATGGCTTTATAAGATATTCGTACCATGTGGGAATCGAGGGAGTTGTAAATAGTGAACCGATAACGCCCGCAACCTGAGCAATGAGTATGCTAACTACAAGTTTAAAAACTATACCTTTTGTAAACTTCAAGTATTACCTCCTCCACATAATAATTTTTTCAATTTCGTCCAAAATTGTTATTATTGTAGTATGGGCTTAAGAATTCTACCATTGCTTGTTAAAATCACATAAAAACAGCGAGACAAAAGACGAATACTTGTCTATCTATGGGGGATAAATACTCCCAAACTATGAATCTGGTTCTAAAGGATAAACAAGCTAGTAACAAATCGAAGACTACTAATGGACAAATTTGCTTGCGGTTTATCCTCAAAAAAGGTAAAAAAATTAAAAGGGGGCTTGTTCTAATCTTTTTTCGTAAGATTCTTTATTCTTTATTTTTAGTAACACTTCAAAATTCGGCCCGCATGCAGCACCTAGAGGGCAACCATTACAACCACGGTTAGAAATTTGCCCGTAGCGCTCAACCAGTTTTTTGCTTTTTTCTTCTTTTTTACCACCCATGTTAGTCACCATACAAATTTTTAGTACCCTTAAAATATATTAACAAAAAAGAATAGCATCTCATTACAAATCTGGGATTGACAGTATAGAACAATATGATCTGCCAATTCTATGCTAGGACCAATACTTTGTCGGCGTCTGCGGCAATATCTAGGAATGTGGCGGCACCCACAATGTCTTCTACTTCTGGTATTAGGTCTTCCTTCTTTAGTCCGAAGAGTTCTAGGGTAGTTGAGCAGGCGTGTAGGTGCACTTTGCCTGTTTTTGCAAGTTCACTCAGCATTTCTGAGGGTTTCTTGTATCCCGCTTTTTTTAGTTTACGTTTAATCATCCAAGTTCCCAGATTTCTCATTATCGGTGGTAGGTTGAGTTTCGCTTTGTCCGCTCCTCCCTTTCGCAGAAGGTTAAGTCCCCAGAATGTGAAGAAAATATGTGTTTCTACGTCCATAGCTACTCCTGTTCTTGACAGTATTATGCTCATCATAAGCTTCTCAAACTTATCGCTACCAACAATAAACGCCATAGTCTTCATTCTTTGGTACACCCCAATTTCCGTTTTTTAAATGAGGTTTAGAAGCGTCTCCCACTCAACTAGCTTTAAAGGCAAATTTCCCTTTTATTTTCGCTTGAGCTTTTTGGTCTTTTTACAAGAACCACTTTTCCGATAAATAGTTGAATCCTTCTAAATTTAGGCAAACATTTGAATTATTATATCGCAGTTTTTTATTTCTCTTAAGTTGTGTTTTTCTTGGTCATCGACGCTCCAAATTAACCAAGTGTTAAATACATATAAATATTTCTAAGAATTCGATAAATTTATTCCATTTTTACACTAAAAACATAACAAATATATTATTTCATAGGTAAATTTTAAAACAAGGTAGTCATAAAGTAAACACCAAGAAAATAATGTGAATGTCTTATTCATTTGAGGGAAAAATTATGACGAACTCATTAGACGATGTAGATTTCAAAATACTAGACATGTTGGTAAGGGACTCCAGAACCTCTTTTAGACAAATAGCCCTAGAACTGGGTATAGGGGTTACCACAGTTATAAGAAGGGTCGACGCTATGGAGAAGAAGGGTGTCATTTCGGGATACTTAGCCAAGCTTAATTATGAAAAATTGGCTGAAGAAATGGGGATTAGCTTCTTTCCAATTTGCTTCTTTATCCGGGTACGCCCAGGTTACGAAGTCAAGAAAGTTGTAGAAGAGATTTCGAGAACAAAGTATTTTGAATTTATATGCTACATGTACCATGTTGCCGGAGATTTTGAAATCGCAGCCATGGCCAAGTGCCTAACTAGGAAGAATGCAACAAGCCTGATTGAGAGTATATCCCGAATTGAGGGTGTGGAGAGAATCACCCCCCACGCCGTTTTGGAAACCTATAAGGAGGATTTGGGGCCAAAACCAAGCCTCATTAAGGAATCCTTAAAGGATTTTGGAGAATAGAATTTAAAAGAAGCAGCATTTCCCGATTAATGCTTGTTTCTCCTTTTTATGATCTTCCCTAGTTCTTCGGGTTTAAAGGTTAGATTTGAGAAGATTTTGTTTTCTACTTGAATTGCTTTGCGCTCTAAATTGTTTATTACCTCTATGGATTCTTTATCTTTGCCGTAGCGTTTTCTGAGGTCCTTAAATCTCTCTTCTAAGGTCACAACCTTACTGTGGCGAACTCTCTTATCGGAATAGTTGACTAATTCTTCCTCCAGAATCCTTGATGAATCATTATTTTCATCTAAGAAGACATGTTGCTCTACTATTTTGGCAATTTCATTGTAACCTAGTTGCTTCATTAGGCGTCCTGCTTCATGGGCGTGGCTGGTTTTAGTTTTTAGACTATCCATCTTTTTGATGTCATGTAGTAGGGCGGCTGCTTCTATTTCTTCAAGGTTTAGGTTGTGACCCTTTTTGTTGAGTTCAGTTGCCAGAAATACCGCTATCCTGCTAACCACTAGACTATGTTTGATTATGTTTGGGGGAACATTATATTTTTTCAGAAGTTCAAGGCAGCGTTTCCTATTGGGAATCATTTCTTCATCGTGAATCTCTTTGCGATTTGTTGTTTTTAAATTCTTTCTTCAAACGTGTGTTATTTCTGAAAAGTTTTTTGGGATATTCGCAAAAAAAGATTCACTTTGTGGGAAAAGTTTTTAATTTTTTGCGATTTTTACATTTTTAATTCTTATTTTTGCGACATATTTATTAATTAGGAGAGAAGTACATATAACAGCGTTTAGAGGAGCGTCGCAGATGTCCCGCCCTCAAACCAGCCAAGTAACATTATTCAAAAGCGTGATCCAGCACATCTTCGAATCAAAATCGCTAGGCAGTGATTCCTGGAAACAGATATTTTACATTATAGCCACCTCCGCTTCCAAAATTTCCGGCATTCCTTTCGATCCCTTAGCGGTTGAATCTCCCGATAAAATGAAGGAGTTCGTGGAAAAGTGTTTAACAGCCAACCCCCAAGCAATTTCCTGCCTAATTTATGCTAACCAAATATCACAGTAATTATGGGGAAGTTTTAAACCTAAATATTTGAAGTTTTTAGCGGTAGGAGATGCCCCGAAAAAGTTTTCATATACCACCCTTTCTGTTTCGACCCACCTAATGTTTTGAAAAACTTTTTTGGAGACAGTATCCAAAAATTGATCCCAGATTAACGTAAATTTTAACTACTCAAACTCACATTATTTGAGAGGAGGACACTGGCTTGCGTTTTGACAGAGCTTTTAAAGGTTTAGAGAGAAGGCTTAGTCTTGGACCTGGATATAAAGCCTTGGAAGAGGAAAAAAAGGGAGGGTTTGAAGTTAGGTGTTTTCAAAATAGTGTTTTGGGCTTTAATTATTTCCAGGTGATGGATCTTAAAAGACGTTTGCTTGAGATGTATGAGGGGGTTTCTCTTGAGGAGGCTGTTCCCGGTGAAGTTATTTCGAGTAATGTTGGTCAATGTTATTTGATTTGTTCAGAGTGTCAGTCAGAGTTTTACAATCGTTTGGAGGGGGCTCGGGAGTCCATTATTTCCAATTTCAAGTTTCTTCATGGTATAGGGGAGAAAACGGAAGCCAAGTTGAAGAGGAGGGGCTATAGAACCATTGAGGATTTGACCAGACATCCTAAGTGGGGCAAGGCCGCCAGAGAGTTTTTGGATTTGCTTGATATGGGACATTTAAGGAGGGTTCAAGAATTATTGTGGCACAGGGTTCCCAAGTCTCATCCTATCTGTTTTCGATTGGCAGGTTTAAACCAAGAGGAAGATTTTGCGATGATAGATATTGAAACAATGGGTCTTTTTTCCAAGCCTATAATACTCCTAGGGGTGGCACATTCTGAGAGTGGAAAAATAAAAGTTCACCAGTATCTAGTGAGGAGTGTTGCAGAGGAAGTTGCAGCTCTAAAAGTGTTTATGGAGGAGTTAGGCAGGTTCAATGCAATTATATCCTATAATGGGAGGACTTTCGACATTCCATTCATAGAACAGAGGCTAAGCTATTATGGACTGAACTCCAACATAGATAAGGCGCATTTTGATCTTCTGTACTTCATTCGAAGAGCTTGGCGTCAAACTATTCCAGACTGTGGGCTTCCCACAGTAGAAGAATTTATTTTGGGATTAAAGCGTGGAGACGAGGTTCCAGGTGCTCTGGTTCCAGAATTTTACAGAGAGTACCTCGAAACAAGGAATGTGGGACCTTTGGTCGCCATAATTAATCATAACCGACAGGACATCATTAGTTTATCAAAATTATTTTCCAAGTTAAATGAGGCATTAATACAATGACCATAAAACCTGAGGATTTCCTTAATCAAATCAGAAGCAGTCTCAGCTACAATGGCCAAATAGAACACGTGGAGGTGATCCCCAAACGTGAAGCAAGATACGGCCAGTTGGATAGCCCGCTGCCAGAACCCTTGCAGAAATATTTGGATAAATGTGGAATAAGGCTTTATTCGCATCAAGCAAGAGCGATAAATGAAATCAGGAAGGGAAAAAACGTTATCATAACCACACCCACAGCCTCGGGAAAAACTCTGTGTTTCAACCTACCAGTTCTGGAGAGAATCTACATTGACCCTAAAGCCACAGCTTTATACCTTTATCCCCTGAAGGCTCTAACCAACGACCAGCTGAAAGTTTTGAGACAATTGGAGAATGAAACAGGCATAAATCTCAATGCGAATATCTACGATGGTGACACGCCGAGTAGTCTTCGGCCGAAAATTAGAAGGGAATCCAACATCATTCTTAGCAACCCGTATGGACTCCACCTTTATCTTCCCTGGCACGATAAGTGGGCAAGATTCTACACCAATTTGGCATTCATCATCCTAGACGAGGTACACATTTATCGGGGAGTATTCGGCTCCAATATGGCCATGCTCATGAGACGTTTACTACGAATATGTGAATATTATGGCTCCAATCCCCAGATAATTCTCTCCTCTGCAACAATTGCGAATCCTGATGAGCTATCCTCGAAACTCACTGGAAGAAAGTTTGAAGTTGTTTCGGATGACGGGGCAGCTCGGGGCCGGCGGTACTTCGTATTTTGGAATCCGCCCCCATTGGGTAAGGGGATCAGAGGCTCTCCCCACCAAGAAACAAAAAATCTCCTAGCCAAACATGTGGCAAATAATATTCAGACTCTCTGTTTCACAGTTTCCCGAAAAATGGCAGAACTGGTAGCTAGATGGACGAGGGAAGAGATTCCAGAACTTAAGGATAAGATAACAGCTTATAGGGCGGGATATTTGCCCTCAGAGAGAAGAAACATAGAGAAAATGCTGAGAGAGAAACAACTTTTGGGTGTGGTCTCCACTAATGCCTTAGAGTTGGGCATCGACATTGGCTCGCTAGACGCAGTGATAATTTCGGGTTATCCTGGCACCATTATATCCACATGGCAACAGGCGGGTAGAGCTGGTAGAGGAACAGACGATGCACTCATTACTCTGGTAGCTTTTGAAAACCCCCTTGACCAGTATTTTATGAAGCACCCGGAAAAATTTTTTGGAAAACCCCATGAACACGCCATCATAGATCTAGAAAACCCATATATCACCATGGGGCATTTAATATGTGCAGCCGCAGAACTCCCACTAAGGGATTCCGACTCCAAATATTTCTTACCCACAAATGCCGAGAAAGAGGGCAAAGAGTCTTCTGACATATTTTTGTCAGCCCTGAAGGTTCTCGAGTACCAAAAAGTAATTGGGGAAACTCCTAAGGGATTTGTTTACACTGGGACTGGTAGAGCTGTGGAAATGGTTTCTCTAGACAGCATTTCCAGTGACCAGGTGAAGGTGATTTGTGAAGGTAAGATTCTTGAGGTAATAGATCGCAATCGAGCCTATTCCGAAGCTCATAGAGGAGCAATTTTTCTGCATCAAGGCGAAACCTACTTCGTCGAAAATTTAGACCTGAATAATGGAATAGCCTATGTTAGGAAGGAAGATGTGGACTACTACACAGAAGCTGCAGAAACATCTGACATAAAAATAAATCGCGAATTCAAAGAAAAAACCTGTAATGACTTTACAGTAAAGCTGGGTGAAGTCACAGTAACCAAGATTTATAACAAGTATTTCTTGAAAAAGTATGATGAAATTCTAGACGTTGAACCACTAGAGCTACCACCAATCGTATTTGACACCACCGCACTCTGGTTTATCATCCCCAACCACGTGGTGGAAAAAGTCAAAGAAAAGAATCTGGATTTTGAGGGAGGAATACACGCAGTCGAACACGCTATGATTGCCATGACACCCTACTTCGCCCTCTGCGACCGCAGAGACATAGGAGGGGTTTCAACCAATAAGCACCCAAACACTGGAAAGCCAACCATATTCATATACGACGGTTACCAGGGAGGCATAGGGATAAGTGAAAAAAATTACCAGCTCTTCCAAGAATTGGCAAGCAACACCCTAGAGCTAATTGAGGGCTGCGAGTGCGAAGACGGCTGTCCTTCCTGCATATATTCCCCGAAATGTGGAAACAATAATGAACCATTAGACAAGAAAGCCGCAATAACCATACTGAGAGCGCTTAAAAAACATCCTAAAAGAACTGTTAAGGCATCGCAAAAAGATGGAAAAACTTAATTTTGTTTTGCCCATTCTGGTTACAATTTCGTGTTTAATTGGAGAAATTAGTGCACTCTTTCCTTGTCGAATCTTATCATTGCTCCGCTAATTTTTTCTTCAGGTATTTCTTCCCGCACCCTTATCATGGTTATGGCGTCGTGAGGACACTTGTGAGAGCAGATCCCGCAGCCAATGCATCTTTCTTCCAGTATCATTATTTTGTCGTCGGACAAATCCTCATTGTGAGGGTAGTGGTGCCACATTGCTTGCATGGGGCAGTTTTTGACGCAGGTTTCGCAGAGTTCACAGGCTTCCCTGTTAATCTGTGGAAGGAAGTTGGATTTGGTTAGTGTACGGGGGTTATGTTGCCGTATGATTCCTCCTAGTATGCCACAGCAGCAGCTGCAGCAGTTGCAAATCATTACAGGTTTTTTGGCTTGGTTAGTTGTGTTATGAACAAGACCGTGGTCTTCACAGTCTTTGATTATTTCCAGAGCCTCTTCCTTGGTAACGTGCCGCGCTCCCCGATACTTGACCATGAAGTCTGCCATAGAGTCAAAGGTCATACAAACTTCGATTGGATTATCACATCTGCGGTTGAGCGACCTACAATAACAGTTGAAAACAGCTATGGATCTAGAATCGGAAATGTACTCACTAATCTTTTCGAAGGGAAGCACCTCAGTAGTGGGATCCAATTTCTCCTCCACGGGAATGGTTCTAAAAAGGGGATAATTAGACGCGGTAATTTCGTGTCCGAAGCCCGTATATTTTTCCATAAGTTTGTGAATCTCACGCTTCGCATCAGTTAACTGACCCTGGCCTACATGATACTCAATGAGACCGGGAAGCAACATTAATAAGGAATAATGCAGCTTTCCGTCCTCCTTGCTTTGAAATTCGTTGATGAGCCCTCTCTTTGCAAGCCCTTCAAACATGGATTTTACGTGGTTTTCATCTAGTCCCAGTTGCTCCGCTGCCTGTTCTACTGTTTTTGCATCTATAACAGGCATTTTGTAGAGGGAGGAGAGGAACTCTGCCTCTTGGGGTGTGAACATCCTTTTGAGAATTTCGAATATCTCTTTCTGTTTTGGGAGCTTCATGAACCAGTTGTTCATTATCATCCATAATTTCTCGTAGACATCAGACAAAGGCAATCCTCCGCTGAGAAAATAATGTAGAAACAGTTTTGGATAAGGGTTTTAAGAGTTTCTAAAATTTTTAAAAAGTATGAATAGTGGGTTAGTCTAAAAAAATAAAAATGGATTAAAAGAGGGTAAGGTGTAAGTTTCAGGTTGTTCCTTACTTTACAAACTTTTTGGGGTTTTCGTCAAAGGATTTCTTACAGCCGGGGGCGCAGAAATAGTAGGTTTTGCCCTTGTACTCGCTTTTAAATTTGGCTGTTTTGGGATCCACTTCCATTTTGCACACGGGATCTATAGCTTTGGCCATTTTTTCTCCTCCTTTTTCTTTTTCCCTCCTTGTTTTTCTCTTTTGGGGGTTGAATCTTTTGAGTAAGAGTGAGTTTGTCACAACTGTGACTGAGCTCATTGCCATTGCCGCCGCTGCTAGGGCTGGGGGTAATAGTAGGGGGTAGAGTATTCCAGCCGCAATGGGGATAGCTATTATGTTGTATATGAAGGCCCAGAACAGGTTTTGCTTTATCTTGTTCACTGTTTTTTTGCTTAGGCTTATGGCTGATGCGATGTCTCTCAAGTCGTGTTTTATGAGTACTATGTCGCCGGTTTCGATTGCCACGTCGGTTCCTGAGCCTATGGCGATTCCCACGTCTGCCTGTGCTAGGGCTGGTGCGTCGTTTATTCCGTCGCCCACCATGGCTACTATTTTTCCCTCCCCTTGGAGTTTTTTCACCTCTTTTGCCTTGTCTTCTGGCAGTACTTCGTATAGCACTCGGTCTATGCCCACCTGGCTGGCTATGGCTTGGGCGGTTTTCTTATTATCACCAGTAATCATGACTACCTCTAGGTTCATGTTTTTTAGTTCTTGGATTGCTTCCATGGAGTTTTCCATTAGGGTGTCAGCAATGGCTATTAATCCTTTTACTTCTCCGTCTTCTGCTACGAATAGTACTGTTTTGCCCATTTCCTCAAGTTTTTGTGCCCGCCTTTCAAAACTGTTTTTCAGTTTTTCCTCTCTGACCAGTTTTTTGTTTCCCACCAGTATTTCCATCCCGTTAAGCTTCGCCTTCACTCCCTTCCCAGGATACTCATAGAAATCCTTTACCTCGGGGATTTTGATTCCATGTTCCTCGGCTTTTCTCACTATGGCTTCTGCTAGGGGATGCTCAGATTTCTTTTCCGCGGCCGCTGCTTTTTCTAGCACATCTCCCACTATGTCTGTTACTTCTGGTTCTCCTCTGGTTATGGTTCCGGTCTTGTCGAGAACTACGGTGTTAATTTTGTATGCTTTTTCTAGGGCTTCTCCGCCTTTAAAGAGTATACCGGCTTCCGCTCCTTTACCTGTACCCACCATTATTGCGGTTGGGGTAGCCAGCCCCAGAGCGCAGGGACATGAAATGACCAAGATTGCGACAAGTATTAACATTGAGAACAGGGGACTCTTTTGACCTATGGTTACCCAGTATAGGAATGCTCCCAAAGCTAGGAGGATAACTGAGGGTACAAAAATTGAGGCAACCTTATCAGCTAAACTCTGGATGGGGGCCTTTGATCCTTGAGCTTCCTCCACCATGCGAATTATTTGTGAAAGCATGGTATCTTTGCCAACCTTTTTGGCTTCCACCCGCAGGTAGCCGTTTTTGTTAATTGTGGAACCTATAACTGGGTCGCCTTTGTTCTTCTCAACGGGTATTGGCTCCCCCGTGATCATAGATTCGTCTACAGTGGAATAACCTTCTACCACAATTCCATCCACGGGAATTTTTTCGCCAGGCTTAATTACTAGAACATCCCCCACCACAACCTCATCTATGGATACTTCGACTTCCTTCCCATCTCGAAGTACAGTAGCGGTTTTTGCTTGGAGCTGTACTAGTTTCTTTACCGCCTCGCTGGTTCTTCCCTTAGCGATGGCTTCCAGAAGCTTCCCCAGTGAAATGAACAGTAGTATAAAGCACGAAGTATCGTAATATAATTGTCCGGGAATTACGAAGGTGGCAAATACGCTGTAGAAATAGGCTACCGATGTGCCCATGGCTATCAGCACATCCATATTTGCAGTCTTATTCTTGAGAGAGTAGTACGACCCCCTATAGAACTGGTAGCCTCCCACAAACTGTACCGGAGTAGCAAGTAGAAATAGAAATATGGGGTTTCGCATTATTTCTGGAACGGGAAAGGGAAGCAGATCCGCCATGCTTCCAAGAGCAACGGGAATAGTAAGTAAGAGTATAAATGCAAATATTCGTTTTTGCTTTGTAAGTTCTTTTGCTGCGGCTTTCTCGGAGTATTCATCCACTACCCGGTATCCTGCTTCCTTAACCGCTTTTTTCATATCACTAATGGTGGCTGGGGAGGTATAGGTGACAATGGCACTCTCAGATCCAAGACTAACCTCTGCTGAGAGTACACCTTCCACTTTTAGTAAGGCTTTCTCAACGGTCTGTACACAAGTTGCGCAGTGCATTCCAGCTATCTTTAGTCTTACTTTTTCCTTTTTAACGTCGTAACCAGACTTAGCTATCTGGTTATGTATGGAGCTTAGGGTAACCTTGCCTTCATCGAAGACAACAGTGGCACTCTCAGAGCCGAAACTTACTTCTGCCTTAGAAACGCCTTCCAGCTCATAAAGCGCCTTTTCTATGGTTCCAGCACAGGTTGCGCAGTGCATTCCCTGAACGGGAATTTTTTCTTTCCTCATTTTTACTTCCCCATCGATTCCAAAACTGTTAATAGATTCGTAACTCTTTTCCTTAACTTTTTCCCCACTCAGCTACAAGTTTTTGGGATAAAAGTGGGATTACAATTGTTAACAATGGTTCGAGTATAATAAAGGTTTCGCAGGGTACACAAGCATACACAGCCGTAAACTCCGAAAAAATCTAAAATAAAACTATAGTCTGAACCTTATCTCTTCCCGTCCCCCTATTTTGTCGCCCTTCCTAGCCCAGAGTATCAGAATGTTATCCATAATCTCGTACTCCATAGGGGTGGTGACTGATAGGATTTCGCAGCCCTCAGGAAACGTCCAAATAGCGTCACAATCATACTCCAGGAATTCTTCCTCCGTCACAGTCACATAAACATTCTCCCCCTTTCTGAATTCGCCCTTAAAACTAATTACCCAGAGTATAAATGGACTGTTTTCGCTGCCGCGGAACTCAATATCAGTGTAAATAACCTTGGGATAGACCTTTTTGCCGTTGACTATGTTTGTTTCTTCCTCAAGATATCCCTGCATGTTTAGCCAGAGTTTTTCTATCTCCCTCTCATACTCCTGTGGGTTTGCCTCTAGATTCAAATAGTATTCATCCGGGTCATAGTAGTCGTAGGTGAGAAGTTGATGGAATTCCCCACTGCATGACACACTAAAGAATGCGTGGGCGTAAAGGGGAATAACATTGTCACTCATGGGACTGCCACCCTTTTTTCTAATTAGTGGTTTAATGGGTTTTATTCGCTAGATTTTTAAAAGGGTTGACTATATTCCAGTTTAATAAATCTATTGAAGAATTATTGTACGACCTCGTAAATATTGCTTTGATATTGCACGAAAGAACAATAATTTATATGAGTCTACTGTTTATTTTCTTGAGTCCAAATTTAGATAAATTTGTTGAGAGGTGTTGTGATATGCCTAAGAAGAAGGAAGAGAATGTAGAAGAGTCGAAAATTCGTAGACCGCCGCGGGTTGTTTTGGTTTTGGGAAGCGCCACCCTGATTAGTACCATAGCTGCGGCTTTGGCGTCTCTTGGAATTTGTTATGGATTATACCTATTGTTTGACCAGTTTTGGGGTGGAGCGCCAATTTATGTTTGGATTGCGATAACTCCCTTTTTGTATTTCGCCGTCAAGTGGGCCTTCAAACTGACACTACTTTGTTACGCCCACTTCAACATAAAACCTTTGGAGGAAGGCTACCACGACTTTGATATGCGGGACGAAACGGTTAGAAAGTGGGTTGTAAATGCTGCGCTGACTTCGTTCACCGGCGTGATTGTGGGCACATTCCCCTGGGGTCAACCGGGTATCGGAGCCAGAGTTTTCAGAGCCATGGGTGCCAAAATGGGTAAAAACTCTATTGCCGCAATTTTGGGTGAACCCTACATGGTTGAGATGGGTGACAATTCCACCTGTGGAGTTAGCTCCATTCTGGCAACACACGTAATCGAAGGCAACAAATTCTACATGGCTAAAATAAGGATAGGAAACAATGTGGTGGTAGGGGGACAATCAATGATCTTTCCAGGAGTCACCATAGGCGATAATTCAATAATTGCAGCCATGTCCCTTGTTCCCAAAGACACTAAAATTCCTCCAAACACTGTCTGGGCGGGAGTCCCAGCACGCCAAGTGGGCATAGTGGATAAGGATGGAAAAATAGTAAAAGTGCAGACAGAGGAACTGAAAAGACTCGGAAGATAAAGGACTATTCACATACCTTTTCTTTTGTTTACTGTTCCAATTTTTAAAAGGGAGAACACAAATGGAATGTCTGCCCAACCTTAAGGGGGTGTCCCGTTTAAACATCCAATACCTAAGGCGCCCTTCTCCCTAAACTCATTTTCAAATACTAACAAATATGTTCTGTTACACAATTTTACTTTTAAAATAGTTTGTTGGATTCTGAAAATTTTTCAACAATGTGAAATTGCAAAAAGGCTGAAAATTAAAAAATAAGAATTATCCTACGTGGCAAATAGGCGATTTAGATTTAGTTGGTTCTTTTTCCCTCATTAAGGCTCTAAACCGCGAAAGAAGCTTTTATACGCTCCTTGAGGAACAATCGTGCTATTATATCCATATTTTTGGGGAGCACTCCCTTCTGTGAGTTCCTTTTTGTGGAGTTATTTGGGAGAATGTGTATTTCCATTTTTTTAACACCGTCATGTATAAAGTGGGGGCGGGAGGTATTGCGAAGACAGAGTAAAAGGACAGGACAAAACATAAAACCAGCATTAGGGAGTGTCGTTTAAACATATTGATTATACATAACCTTTACAATAGGCACAATGTAATAATTATGTTTTTGGGAGTTAAGTTAACTAACCCCTTTTCGTCTAAATGAGGGTATGTCAGTCGAAGAAGTTTTTGAAGGCACAAACCTTGAAAACCTCCGCCACCTC
>CAZECW010000097.1:0-18638 GCA_964510585.1 uncultured archaeon
GCGTCTTGTTTAGCCCCTTAAGCCCAAGCCAAACCCTTCAGCTACCAACAATCATCATCCTTTCCTACTTTCTTATAAGCTTTTTGGCGATTCATCCCCGCGACTAAAGTCGGGGGCTTTCTCGCCAAGGTTCTGTAAAAAGAAATTGATAGAGCTCCAAAGTGAAACTTTACAAGTCATTGGATTCTTCTTGGGCATCGCAGACTATTTTTAGCGCAAACAAAGGAGTAAAGCGGAGGAGCAGCTTAATCTCGAACACATAAATAAACAGTTCTCCATCATCGCCAAAACTGGGGATGGGCTTAAAGATTTGGCGGAACATCAAAGAAATTTTGAACAAGTTCCTCCGTTGCGCGAGAGCTCCAGTTCAACATTATGTTAGCAGGTCTCCTATTCGAAAATGTCAGAAATATATATTTGGTCTGCTTATTAGTGGGTGTTAATTTGTGGGTGTTTAAAATTGGAGAAAATAGAGTCAATAAAAATTACACGCTTGGAGGATGGGCAAGCCTCAGAAATCGTGGATAAAGTGGTAAAAGAAAACATTCTGGTAATCAGGGTAAACGGCAGACAGGTTGTAGGTTTGGTCTATCTTCCCGGCGAAGAGAAGGAACTCGTCTTCGGACATCTATTCACATCTGGTGTAATGCAAAACGTGTATGAGGTTCAGGATTACTCCTATTCTAATTATACTGCAAATCTCAAATTCAAAGAAGGAATAGACGTCGATGACAGAATCTCAACATGTGTTACTGGTGGTAGACTTGTGACCACATCTTGTGGGCCTCCCGAGTACTTTGTTCAGTTAAAGCAAGGTGTAGGAATACCGAGAGTTTCTTCGGAGCTCAGAGTGAAGAGTGAGAAAATATTCTCTGCTGTAAGAACTTTGAGTAATGAGGCGATGATTTTCCGCGAAACCGGAGGAACACACGCCGCGGCTCTTTTCACCGGGGAAGGAGAGTTGATACATTTGTCAGAGGATGTGGGAAGGCACAATGCAGTGGATAAAGTAATAGGGGCATCCCTCCTCTCCAGTGTTCAACTTGAGAAATCCTTTCTGGTAAGCACTGGTAGGCAAACCGTGGACATGGTGATAAAGGCGGCTAGAGCCGGCATACCCGTAGTCGCATCTATTTCCGCGGCCACAGGTTCAGGGGTTTCTGCAGCAGAATCGACCAACATTACTCTCATCGGCTTCACACGAGGAAGACGGATGAACATATATACCCACCCCCAACGTATATTACCCTAAAGTATTAAAAATGATGTTTCTGCTACCATAACCTCGTGAGGAGAACACTGTCATGATACGCGATTCTTCCGTGGCGATTCTTTGTGGAGGAAAATCTTTGAGAATGGGTGCTGATAAGGGGCTAGTTCAACTATGCGGTAAGCCCATGCTCCTTTATGTTCTTGAAACCTGCGAAGAGCTTTTCTCCGAAATATTCGTAGTACTGGGCTCCAACTTTAACAAATCCTACGAGGAACTAATAGGGGAAAGGGCGCACATTCTAATTGATAGACTTCTTGAAATCACCAGCCCCCTTAATGGAGCCTACACCGCCTTTAACGACTGCAACAATAAATACCTCTATCTACTCTCCTGCGATATGCCCCTGGTAAATTCTGAGGTGCTCAAGCTAATGAGGGAGGTAATCACCACAGAAAATGCGGTAATACCAAGATGGCCCAACGGCTACATTGAACCACTACACGCCGTTTACAGAACCAAGCCCTCACTGGAAGCAGCAGAAAAAGCCCTATCAGAAAACCGAATGGACATGCTCTCCATGATAAAAAATCTCCGAAGCGTACTTTACCTCTCCACCCTAGTAATTGAACAACTGGATCCCAAGCTGGAAACATTTTTCAACGTCAACACAATCAACGACCTAAAGAAAGCCGAACAAAAAATCAAAAAACGCACCAAATAAAAACCAAAGACGCACCACCCAAAAAACAACTCGAATTTTACTAATCCAAACTAAACACATGTTCTGGTTCCCAATTTCCATCCTCCTATTACTCAACATAAAATGCTCCGACAAATTAGTAACATTAAAACTAAAAAGTGTTCAACTAAGCCCATTCTCCCAACGAGAAGAAAACCGCTAAGCTAACTAGATGGGCAAGAAAGCCCACCCTTATTTGGAAGCTGGGATAAGTCAAGAATTTGACAAGAAAAAAAATGGAAGCCGTAAATTAGAAGGTGCGAAAAGGAGTAATAAGAGGAGTGGCAAGCCAAAATTTCCTGACAGATAGCGATATGTGAGCAGGACATATTATTTTCGCTTGTGCAAAATTACTCCCGAATCTATGACATGGTAAACCAAGAGCGGAGGAAAACCTTCTTCTCAGGCTACTTGGAAAAACAATATATACTCCGCATAACTTGTCGCATATGATATTAAAGACTATTTTAAGGAGCACTTTTCAAAAAGGTTGGTGCAATTTCATTTTCAGGTATGGGTAGTGTGTGCAATGGAAGATTTTCTTAAAACCATTAAGGATCCGAAATTTGCCAGTAAGATATCTGAAACCATAAAAGGTTTGGCTCCAGAGAGAAGGGTGAAGTTTGTTCACATATGCGGGACAGCCTAGAACCCTTTTCTGGACCCCGAAACATGAACAAACTATAAGTAAACACGGTTTGAGAACCCTTCTTCCAAACAATGTAGAAGTGATAGCTGGGCCAGGGTGTCCGGTCTGCGTTACACCCTCTCTAGTTCTTGATGAAGCAATTGAACTTGCACGAAGAGGGGTGATTATTACCGCTTTTGGCGACCTTATGATGGTTCCTGCAACTGAGACTTCTCTCTATGGTTTAAAGGCGGAGGGAGCTGACGTTAGGATCGTGTATGGACCGCACGATGCTGTGGAAATCGCTGAGAGGAACCCCCACAGGGATGTGGTCTTCTGTGCGGTGGGATTTGAAACTACTGCTCCTGGGGTAGCGTCTGAAATACTAAGAGGTGTTCCCAAAAATTTCAGCATCATAAGTGCACATAGACTCATTCCACCAGCAATGGAGCTCCTTATGGGGGTAGGCGACCTCCAAATAGATGGATTCATCTGTCCAGGGCACGTGGCAACCATAATTGGAATGAAACCCTTCAGGCGGTTCTCGGAAGCCTACCGTATGCCGACCATCGTATCTGGCTTCGAGCCAAACGACGTTCTCCTCTCCCTAGCAATGCTCCTCAAACAGTTAAGGGATGGGGAGCCCAAGTGTGAAAACGAGTACATCCGAACAGTGAAGGAGGAGGGTAACATCAGAGCTCAAAAGATAATCGAAGAAGTTTTTGATGTCACTACTGCCCACTGGCGTGGAATAGGGAGGGTACCCGAATCGGGCTACGTGCTTAAAGAAGAATTCGAAGAATATGACGCAGAAAAAAGGTATGGACTCCAGATAAAAAAATCTGTGGACATTCACCCCGGTTGCAACTGCCACCTAGTTATGATTGGAAAAATATACCCCCCAGAATGTAAACTATTCGGAACTGTGTGCAGACCAGAAAAACCGTACGGACCATGTATGGTTTCAAGCGAGGGAACATGCAGAATATATTACAAGTATGGGTCTCACCTCAAATAATAATCTCTATACCTAAATTTCTGCATTAAACTTGTGAAAAATGCATTCTGGATCTATCATGTTTGGCAAGGAATTCTACCAAATTTTGGATGTTTTTTTGTCAGGAATTTCCGTAAATTTCTATCTCCAATATTTGTTTTTCCAGAGTGGTTAATGGTAGGAGTTTTTTAGAATAATATGACATTATTATTTTTTCCTATTTTTTATCTTTAATAGGAAAATGTTTATAAGTAGTACTCGTACCCTTTTATGTTGGGTGCTTTTTATGCGAAGTACTGTGAAGGTTACAAGAAGGGGTCAAACCACAATTCCCAAAGAGTTTAGGGAAAAATTCGGAATTAAAGAAGGGGACGAGTTAGTGGTTGAGTGTACCAAAGAGGGTTTACTGTTTAGAGTTGTTCCTAGGCTCGAAGAAATGGCCGGCAAATACTCGAAGTTTGGCAATGTGGAGGAGATAAAAAAAGAAATAGAAAAACAGAGAGAGGAATATTAGCTTGAATGAAGTATTAGACAGCCGGTTTTTTGTTGAACATTTTTACTCCTCCGAAGAAGAAATAAAACACAAAACAACGAAGAAACTGAAGGAACTCATCAGGCGTAATGAAGGTCTACTTCCCACCGTGGTCATTGTTGAGGTCTTCCAGATAGTATGCGAAAAAGTGGGAAGGGACGAGGCAGAAGCCTGTTACCTTTCCCTCATTAGGAGTGGGCTGAGAATTCAGGGTCTTGATCAAAATATTTCCAGACAAGCAGGTTTACTTAAATGCCGATACAGAAACATACCAATTGGAGACTGCATAATTGCCGCCACAGCGATAATTAATCAAGCAAAGGTACTTTCCGATGATACCCACTTTGACGAGATAAAAGAAGTAAAACGCACATGGATTTGAAAACCTTAAGAGACGATGAATACTCTAAAAAAAGGAAAATTGTTACGGTGTGCGAATTCGGGGTTTCCCAGTTTTTTATTTTATCATTATGGCTGATAGGTATCCTACTATGGCATCTGAGCTTCCTCTAATATCGTAGCTGGTCGCGTATTGGAGTTTTATTCCCTTTGTGGCACCCAATTCCTTCGCGGCTACTATGGCACTAGTTACGGGTGCTGCGCCGCACATGGTGAGATCCTTTGTTCGGACTAGGGTGAGTAGACCTTTGGCGTCTAGGGCTTCAATTTTGCTGATTATTTCTCCATCAGTATCATGAACCCACTTTATAATTTTCTCGATTGGTTTTGTTCCCGCGGGAGCGTAGCCGTACATTGCTCCATAGTGAGTTAAATCTGTACTGGCGATTATTATTGCGTTTGCTTTTTCTTCTTTGATTGCTGCAGCAACTCCTCTTCCGACTTCTTCGCAGGTTTCCCAATCAGACATTCCCAGGGCTATTGGAACTATTTTCAAATCCTTGTACAGTTCTTGTAGGAATGGAAGTTGCACCTCGAGAGAATGCTCATCCCTGTGGGCGTTGGCATCGTCCAGAATTATCGGGGCATTGCTTATTATTGCTTTGGCTAGTTTGGTGTCCACGGGGACTCTTCCTCCAGGCATTATCCAGTCACCCTCAACCATGATTGAAGCGCCAGGATAACCCATGTGGCTGGGGCCTATCAAAACAAATGATTCTGGTTTTCCATCATCAGCAATGGCTTTGTAAAGGTGCGCCGCAACTGGTCCTGAATAATAATAACCTGCATGAGGAGAAACACACGCAATAATCCTCCTAGGACCACCAAGATTGACCCTGGGAAGACTCCTTGGCCCAAACTCGCTAAGATAACACTCCCTAATCATTTCACTCAGGGCTTGTTTATTTCCCGGATAAAATCCAATTGCAGCAGGACTTCTATCCCTCAAATCTTCAAACTCTCCTTCTACTATTCTATGGAATATTTCAGATAAATTAACATTTTCTTCTAGGATGTCCCCTCTGATATTTCTTCCTACTAATCATTAATAATATCCTTAATTTTCATGAAACCCAAGAAAAGAGTGGGCTATACATATGTATCAGATTACACTTTACAGGTATTTTAAATTTGGAACCTTGAAATAAACCAGATCATCACCAATCTAATCTTCAAATATACTGGATTTTCTGGTTAAACAAAGTTATTTTTTCTCTGATGCTAATTGCTTCCCGCTTTGATAACTTTTAAGTGTTGTTTTAGTATTTCTAATAATTTTTGTCGGAAAAACAAGTATACAATCCACCCTTTTGGTCTTATTTTGCGAAAAAGAGCAAAAACACTTCTTTTTTTCACAGCTTCAAAAAGACAAAAATTTCTCAAAATACTATTTTTGCTAGGAAAACTCTTTTTGTTCTTGTATTAAAAGGGCAAACGTATAAGGGTTTATCATAATTATTTATAAGTGTTGATACGAATATTGAGGAGTAATTTTGATTCAACTTTTTGGGACGTGTATTAGGATGCAGGATAGAAGTTACGGTTTGGCGCTTTTAGTCTTTGGAATAATGGCTGCCTTCGCGATTTTCTGGAGTTGGCCCTTTGAAGTTGCTGAAATAGGTGGGGGACCTTCTATCCTCATTTACCTCATATTACTCCTTGGAGTTGGCATTCCCATAATTCTGATTGAATTAGTTCTTGGCTCTTGGTCTAAATCGATTTTTCCCATGTCACTAAAGATGATAAATTCTAAGCTTGAATTCTTCGGATGGTTCGCTGTAGTAAACGCCATCTGGCTATTCGTGGGGCTGAGTGCTATTCTCAGCTGGTGCGCAGGTTTTGCGTATTACTCATTGACCAGTTTTTATCCCCTCACCAATTGGCTTAATCCTTTGGGGGGCAGCCTTGACTTTGTAAACTTTTTCTTTCTCTTTTCCTCCCCCCTCATACCTGTGGTAGGTTTAGCAATAATATGGGTTTCGATTTTTCTAATTCTTTTGAAAACTTCTTGGGCTTCAAGAGTGAGGAGAATATCCTTTAAAATCCTTTTATCCGCACTAGCCATCGTCTTGTTTATTATTTTTGTACTAACTGTATCCCTTTCTGGTGGAATAAATCCGGGCTTGAACTTTTATCTGGGTTTTAGTCCCGCAGTTTTTCTTGGCGGCTCGTCTTGGCGTACCCTGTTTACTGTCATGTTCTTTAATCTGGGAGCGGGGCTTGGCATTATCAGCTTTTATTCTGGTAAAATTCCTGAGGGTGGTAAATACCTGACTTCCTACTCAATTATTATACCCCTTTTGGGCACTGGATTGATTTTTCTTGGAGGTATGGCATTCTTTACTATGAGTGGGGAAAGTGGACTGATTAATTTGTTAAGTTCAAGTTTGCCTATGGGACTTCTCGGTTTTCCCGCTGTTCCCTTTTTAGGTTGGTCGGCGGGCTTCGCGGCTATGGAACGTGTGATGGGGCCTATAATTAGCAAAGGTTTGGCTTTCCTCTTCTACACCCTCATTTTCATCGTTGGTATTTTGGGGCTATCCTTAATCATAGAACCCATAAAGGGAACCTTGGAAACCAAGTTTAGCTTCAGTAAAAGAAAATTTTTAGCAACCTTTGCGGCTGCAGGTTTTCTGGCCAGTACTCCGTTCAGTTTGACCTCTATGTTTCCTTGGGGTTATTCTCTGACTTCGCTTTCCTACTGGTGGGTGGTGGGATTCGGCCTAACCTCCATTATTCTTGTAGAGTTGATGGCTGTGGGATGGATTTGGGGAGCAGACAATGCCATAGGCTACATAAATAGCTGCTCTCAGCTAAAAGTTCCAAAATGGTTTAAATGGATTATTAAACTGGTGGCACCCAGCATATGTATAGTTGCTTTAATCCTCGGAATATACGATACTTTTAATGGTTACGTCTCTTATTCTTGGGGCTTACTAAATCCCCTCCTCTTATTTTGGCAAATGTTTTCACCTTGGTATGGTAGTCTCAACTTTGTGTTTCTTTTCCTAGCTCTCGTGTGGCTGGCCACTAGTTCGGTCATAGCTTTCATTTTAACTAGAATAAGAGTCGAGGAGAAAAGTGGTGGAGAGAATGCTTGAAAACATTTTTTGGAGATTGGAAAAATACGGTTCTCTAAGTGCCTGGATATTAATACTGTCTTTTGCCTTAGTGGGTTCTCTTTTAGCCGCCGCATTAAAAATACTTGGTTACCTTCACCCCTTCACCATAATATCCATAGTGGTTATCATGGCAGCTATTCCCGGAGTTATCCTGGCTGTTTTATATTTAGATTATCTCAAAGAAACAGGACACAAATAGAGTAAACGGGTTTCCCGTCCTTTCCTTCGTTTGCCAAAAGAGTCTTCTAATTATAGTGAGAATAGGAACTCTTCCAATCTTTTTATTCCTTCTTTTATGTCTTCCAGTGAAGCCGCGTAGCTTATCCTGAGGTGCCCCTCGCCATTGCTTCCGAAAATCCTGCCCGGCGTGAGGCATACACCCTTGCTCTCCAATAATTTTTCTGCCACTTGAAAACTGTCTCTAGAATACTCTGAAATATTTGGGAAAACATAGAATGCTCCCCTAGGCATATGACATGAGACTCCATCAATCTGGTTTAGGGCCTTAACAATAACCTTTCTCCTCTTATCATATTCTCTCCTCATTTCCTCTACGCATTCCTGCGATCCTTTAAGTGCCTCCACAGCAGCCTTCTGCACAAAGCTGGTGGCGCAAGTTGTTGAATTTTGCTGTATCTTGGACATGGCATCAACTATTTTGGGGTGTGCTACAGCATATCCTAGTCGCCAACCAGTCATAGAGTAGGTTTTTGAAAAGCCGTGAAAATACACGGTTTGGTCCCGAATTTCTGGGAAGCTTAAGATACTCGTGTTTCTAAATCCATCATAGGTTAGCGCATCATAAATCTCGTCCGAAAAAATGTATAAACCCTTTTCTGCCACTATGTCCACAATTGCCTTCATTTCTTCCCTTGTAAGTGCACCGCCAGTGGGATTGTTGGGAGAATTTATGATTATCACTTTGGTCTTTTCTGTTATTGCTTCCTTGATTGCCTCCTCATTGATAGAGTAATCCTCCCCAAAAAACACCTCCTTGGGAACACCCTCAGCCATTTCCACAATGTCTTTGTAGCTGGGCCAAACTGGAACCGGAATCAAAACCTCATCACCCGGATTTATTAGAGACAAAGCAGCACAGAGAATGGAGTGCTTTCCTCCTGGAGTTACCAAAACCTGGTTAGAGTTGACCTCAGCTCCAGTCCTCCTCCGAATATCCCAAGCTATTGCCTCACGCAGTTCCGGTATCCCCTTGCTACTTGTGTACTTTACAAATCCCTCATTCATTGCCCTTATGGCTGCCTCCTTAATATGCCGGGGAGTGTCAAAATCCGGTTCACCCACCTCTAAATGAATCACTCTCTGTCCCCTTTGTTCAAGTTCCTTGGCAATTTCCAGCATTCGGATGGTTCCCGAACCAGAAATCTTCTCCATACGCTTAGACAGCTTCACAGCAATTCCTCTCCTTCAAATTAAGGAATTGCAACCGTTTTTTAAACATTTTGTAAAAAATCATTCCAAAAACTGTTCCTAAGTGTGGTGTCTCAAAAATGGTTTACAAAAAAGGAAAAATGGATGAAATTGCTCCCATTTTAATCAGTTGATACCAGAATATCGTTCCCTTCCACTTTAACCTTGTAAGATTTTTCATCCTTAATCTTGGGGTTGAGAGGGAATTTTGGGCCCGAAATAACCTTACCACTGGTTACATCGAATGTTGCCTTGTGTCTGGGACAGGTGACTATGTTACCAGATAATGAGCCCTTAGAAATATCTCCACCCATATGAGTACACTTGTTTCCAATAGAGTAGTATTTACCGTTTATGTTAACAATCAAAATTTCTTTTCCTTTAAGCTCAACCTTTTTCATCTTGCCGGAGGGAATCTCAGAAGCTTCTGCTACTTTTATAAATCCCAAAACATATTCCTCCCAAAAGCAAATTCTCTTTACTAAGCTTATATGAAAATGCGGTATATAAACAGATTGCCATTTGGGAAAAACTTGTATCCCCTTCTTTAATCCTGAACTCTATAAATGAGGAAGAATCATTTAAAGCAATTTAAGGTGCTTTTTTGAAGGCATTTTTGTTCTGCTTCTTTAAGGACAAGAGGCAGCTCAAGGATTATGTTCGTGTCTATTAGAATCAATTGCTTTCACCCAAGCAGCGTGTTGAAGCTCTACAGGCGACACGTTAACCTTTAATGTACCTTTAAGGGAGCCCCAATCAACTGCCCCGCTAAACGTGAACTTTCTTATCAAATCCTCCATAGCCTTCTTCCTAAACTTTTCGGCCAATGCGCTCTCAACTTCAACCTTTACTGTTCCGGTCATAAGTTCTTAAGTACATAAGTACCCATATAAACCCTACCAGCCAAAAGATTGCGTGCACTTCCCTGTTCATCTTCTTATTTAAGCATTTAAGCATCGCTCTCTCTCAGCAACTTTGCATCTCTTCAACCTGCATACAAAGCGTCAACTCTATGATCATATTTAATCACGTACTCAGGCAGTATGACATAATGATGATGAAGAGCGCGTTGTATACTCTTCTGGCTACGCTTACACACTTGATGAAGCTAAGGTTTGTGCATCGAGCACTGCAATATTAAATCACTTCACATACTACCAAGCAAGGTTGATGAGAGAGGATGTTGAATTGAGCGTTGACTACCAGTTGATTTAGTTTTGATTTTTGCCGTTGAATCCGCGCAGTTCACAGACAGAGGTGATTTTCTTTAAACTGTTTAATAATCCTTTTTAATGATAGTCATGGCTTACGTACAGTAAGTAATACCTACCTTTTAATACAAAATCATTATGCTTACCGAGTTTTTAGATGAATTAGCCATACGTATGGGATCCGACTCTAAGCATTTTTTCAATTTTTGAGTTTATTTTTTGCTTTCCGAGCTTCCTTGTGATGTAGATTCGTTCGATTTGCTTCTAAGAGGAGTGTTTATAGATCTTCTTTTTCCATTTATATTCCAAAAAGGATTAGAGTCGGACTAATCTATATCATTCGAACGTCCTCCTCCAAAAGTTTAAAAAAAGTCAATCTTTAATCGTTTCATCAAAATGGGCTGATGTGTGGTTTCATGATTAAACTGGTTATTTTTGATGCTGATGACACTCTTTGGACCATAGATAGAGGATTTGCAAGTCTTCTAAAACCTCCCCTAAAAAGAACGGGGTTAAACTCACTTGAGGACACTGAGGGTAAAAAGTTGCGACTTTTTGAGGGAGTAAGAGAGCTACTAAACTTCTTGAGGGAGAAGGGTATACTTCTCTCCATTGCTAGTTCAAACCAGTATAACCCTAACATGGTTGAGGAGTGTCTAAAAACACTGGAACTGGACTTCTTCGTCTATCCCCAAGTGAATTATAGAGACAAGGGCGAGAACGTTAAAAACCTTTTAAACACCATCTATGAGAACCACGGAGAAAAAATCAATTACGACGAAATTATTTTCGTGGATGACAGCGAAGCACACATTTTTAATGTGAAAAACCTCTGCCCAGGAATCAAAGTTCTACATTTAGGTTCAGACATCTCAAGTGTTACCGAAATTAAAAATTACCTTTAAGAATTAAAAGGATAACCCTTATAATTTTACCCTTGTTTTTAATTTTTAATTTGTATATCCTATGTTCAAAATGGTCAAAAATGTGGCTTATGCGAAGTTCTGCTGTTTTGAGGCTTTATTATGTATATTTCTTAAAAAAAATGTATTTTTTGCCTATTTTTTCATATTTTTTTGCGATTTTCACAATCCAAATAGTAAAATTTAAAATATTAATTTGACGCCATATTACTAGTGGTAGAAATGACAACGACAGAAGTGTGGCAATACAAAATGGAACTAGAAAACGAAACCAAAAAAATGCAAGCAATAGCCCTAAAAGAAGAACTGAAAAAAATGGGGATAAGAAACGAGCAACAGGTAAAAGAACTGTGGGAAAGCTGCATAGCAAAAACACCCGCCCTCAACGGAAACTATAACTTCAACATAACCGTAAAATTCCTAAACGCATACTGCATCACAGACATAGAACTCACACCCAAACATTAAAAACCACCCAAACTCTCAAAACCACCAAATTCTATCCACAATTCTCCCAGAGGCAAACTAACCACAAAAACGCCCCGTCCAATTTAAAATTATTCCTAGAAGACTTTAGAGCCCTCTTGAGTCTCCCAAAACTACAATAACTAGATCCACCAACTTATGGGGAGGGTTATACTACTTCTAGCTGTCTTGCTATTTCCAAAAAGAGATAAAAATATGGTTATCTTCACTATACTACGATTTTTATAAAAAGGATGCAGAGTGGTTGCAATGATTAAACTCGTGATTTTTGATGCTGATGAGACCTTGTGGGCGGCTCACGGGTACTGGGCCAGTCTACTTGTACCTCCACTAAAGAAGGTTAGCGATAGTGAAATAAGGGATTCTGAGGGGAAAAGCATCCATCTTTTCGATGGCGTAAGGCAAATACTGGAAACCCTCAAGAATAGAGGCATACTGATTTCGCTTGTCAGTATGAACGATCGGGAGCCGAACAGAGTCGCTGAGTGTTTGGAACTTTTTGGGTTAAGCCACTATTTTACTTATCCTCAAGTTAACTGGGAGGATAAGGGCCAAAACATTCTGAGAATTATAGAGCTCTTACGAAAAAATGATGGAAAAGTAATAAAGTGTGAGGAGATACTCTTTGTAGATGACCACCTATCCAATATTGGTAAGGCCATAAAAGCTTGCCCAGGAATAAAAGCCCTCCATATTGGTACCGATATATCCCGAGTCACCGAAATAATTAACTACATATAAAAAAGACGGCAAGTGGGGCAGTCCGCCAATGTTTTTGGATTTTCTGGTAGACTCAAAATCTTTGGGATAGCTTAGTTTTTATGTTTGCGAAAACTTAATATGCCTTTTAACTAGAGCGTTCTCTACTTGGAATTAAATACTCTAAATTAATGTATCAGGGTATACTTAAATACAAAATAAGGAAGTTTAGGCAATGGGGCCACTTGACGGTATTAAGGTTTTAGACCTCACCCGTCTTTTACCCGGAGGTTATTGCACCCTTCTTCTGGCGGACCTTGGAGCAGAAGTCCTTAAAGTCGAAGACCCATTCTTGGGTGATTATGTTCGCTGGTATCCTCCTATAGTGGGAAAGGAAAGCGCTATGCACCACTATCTGAATCGAAACAAGAAGAGCATCACCCTCAATTTGAAGTCAGAAAAAGCCAGGGAAATCCTGTACAAACTAGTTGCCGATTACGACATTTTCATTGAAAGCTTTAGGCCGGGAGTCGTAAAAAAACTGGGTATTGATTACGAAACACTGGAAGATATAAATCCGCGATTAGTATACCTTTCGCTGACTGGATTTGGACAATATGGACCATACAGGGAATTGCCCGGGCACGACATAAACTATATCGGAATCGCGGGGATACTAGGAATTACCGGTGAACGTAACGGGCCTCCAGTAATACCCGGCGTACAAATTGCTGATCTCTCAGGAGGCATGTTTGCAGCCTTCTCGGTTCTTGCAGGACTAGTTTCCAGGGAAAGAACTGGCAGAGGACAATACATAGATTTTGCTATGCTTGATGGTGTAGTGTCATGGCTCTCCGTCCATGCGGCGAGATACTTTGTAGAAAAAGTTAATCCAAAAAGGGGAGAAATGCTTCTCTCAGGAGCGCTGCCCATATACAATGTTTACGAAACTAAAGACGGAAAATACATATCCATAGGCTCCCTAGAAGATAAGTTCTGGAAAAACATGTTTAAAGCCATTGGAAGAGAGGATTTAGCCCAAATCGACGAATCATTCCGGGAAATGCAACTGGACAAGCTAGACAAGGTCACAGAGGAGCTGAGAAAAATTTTTCTCACAAAGACCAGAGATGAGTGGGTGAAACTTTTTTGGGAGAACGATGTCTGTGCAGGACCCGTTTACACCTTTGAGGAGACTTTCAACGACCCACAGGTTAAAGCAAGAAACATGGTTATAGAACTAGACGATCCCGAAGTGGGAAAGCTGAAACAGGTGGGCATCCCCATCAAGTTCTCAAAGACTCCTGGAGAAATCAGGTCACGCGCACCCCACTTGGGAGAGCACAACGAAGAAATCCTCCTTAAACTAGGCTACAGTGAAGGAGAAATAAAACAGTTAAAAAAGGAACAAGCTATCTAACCCAGAACCACCAAAAAAGAGCAGACATCTAATTAACTCCTATTTTTCCTTCAGCTCCACTGTAGATTGGCATCTTATGCAACAAGTCCGGGCCTAAAAACCCATTTTTTGTGTTTAGAAACATTGGAGGATAAATATGTTATGGTGGTATCAATCAAGACCGAATTGTGCGATTTATTGGGCATTAAATATCCCATAATCCAAGCTGGGCTTGGCCCCTATTGTACGGTTAACTTGGCTGCGGCTGTTTCAAACGCTGGGGCTCTGGGAACCATTAGCATATCTGGAATGACTGTGGGGCCAGAAATTGCCTCAGAGAAAATTCGTGAGTATTTGCACACTGTGAAGAAGAAAACAAAAAACAATTTTGCTATTAACACGCCAGTGGGTGAGCATGTTCCCGAGATTATGCTCAAAACCACAGATGCCTACATAGAAACCGTGATTGAAGAAAGAGAAAAAGACCATGAGTTAAAAAGAAGATTGGTGCTGTACATTACCTCAGCTGGTTCTCCGGCTCGATACCACAAAAAAATAAAGGATTCCGGTATGCTTCACTTTCACGTGGTTCCCTCCGTGTACCACGCCAAAAAAATGGAAAAAATGGGATTAGATGGTGTCATTGCCTCAGGTTATGAGGCAGGAGGTCATACACACCTACCCAATAGGGCGGTTCATACATTTGTATTAATTCCTTCTGTGACAGATTCTGTTAAGATACCTGTTGTTGCAGCGGGTGGAATATGTGATGGAAAAACCTTGGTTGCGGCTCTGGCTCTAGGGGCGCAGGGAGTTCAAATGGGAACACGCTTTCTTGTAACAAAGGAGTCTGATTTTCACCCAAATTATAAAGGTTTCATTGTTGAAGCGGGGGAATGGAGTGACATGGTTGCTCCCGGAGTCTATGGACCCGCCCGCTGCTTGAGGAACAAGGGAGCAGAAGAAATCATAAAGCTAGAGGCCGAGGGTAGTCTACCAGAGGAGGAGTTAAATAAGCTTAAGGATGAAAGACTCTGGGCATCAGAACGTGACGGCGATGTTGTCAATGGGCTGGTTAGCGCAGGTCAAGTAGCATCGAGGATAAACAATATACCCTCAGTAAGGGAGGTTATTGAAAACATTATATGTGAAGCCGCAGAAATAATTAAAAAATTAAATGGAGTTTTAAAGTAAAGAAACATTTCATCATTCTTGCAACACAAAATTTTTACTCTTAAAAATTCATTTTTGGCGGAGGCTTAATTTTGAGTTCAATAGTTGAGCAGCTTCACCCCCTCTACAATGCCAGGACAACTGTCATGATTGGGCTGTCAAAAAGACTTATGAGCGTTGGCAGCATAGTCGCCCAAAATATAATTGATGGGGGCTACACTGGAAAACTTTATGCCGTGAACCCCCACTCAGAAAAAGTCTACCATGACATAAAGGCTTACCCCAAATTAAGGGATATACCTGAAGAGGTTGATTTAGCTGTTATAGTGACGCCCGCACAATTTGTACCCGAAGTAATGCAGGACTGCGTCGACAATAATGTTAAGACCTGTATCCTGATTACTGCAGGATTCTCTGAAGTGAGGACACCTGAAGGAAAAAAACTCGAGGAAGAAATAGTGAGAATAGCCAGAAGGGGCAAGCTGCGCTTCACGGGGGGAAACTGCAACGGAGTAAGCAGCATTTCGGTAAGTATGCACGCCCTCCTCTCCCCCATAAGGCCAAACTTTGGAAATGTAGGGATAATCACTCAAGGGGGCTCACCAGGAGTTGCCATGATGGGCTGGACAAAAAAATACAGAATTGGAGTGAGCAGATACACAAACGCTGGAAACGAAGCAGATGTCAAGATACCTGAACTACTTGAATATTACACCCAGGATCCCCAAACCAAGGTCATAATGATGTATCTGGAGGGCATCAAAGACGGGCGGAGATTTATGGATTCGGCCAAAACAGCCACAAGAAAAAAACCATTACTCCTTTACAAGTCGGGGACAAGCGAATTGGGCAAGAAGGCAGCTATGGCACACGTGGGCGCTCTTGCAGGGTCAAATGAAATATGTGAAGCTGTTTTCCGCCAGACAGGCATAATTCAAGCGAAAAGCATTGACCAAATGGTGGGAATAGCTGCAGCCTTCAGCACACAGCTCCTACCCAAGGGGAGAAAAGTAGGTATACTCACAATAGGGGGAGGATGGGGTGTAGTTACCAGCGATTATCTGGGAAAAGCGGGAATAGATGTTCCTCCCCTCCTCGAAGAAGAAGTTCAGTACTTGGACCAGTATTTACCCCCACACTGGAGTAGGGGAAACCCCATCGACACCACTGATGGAGCCTTTGATTCCAAGGTTCTTAGCGAAATCATGGAAACCCTCCTCAAAAAAGAAAATATAGACGGCGCAATACTAATCGGGCCCGGCATGAGAGAAGCCTTCGGTAAGGTTCACTATCTCCCCGAAATAGGCGAGTTGGCATCTCAAATGGAGATTCAACTAGCAAAAGACTTAGAAAAACTTCTAGACAAATACAAGAAACCCATAATAGCAATAAAAATATACGCTCCAGAAGGTAGCCCTGCAGTCGAGGAACTAAAGCAAAGGGGAATCCCCGTCTATGAGACTCCACAAGACGGTGTAGCTGCCTATGAAGCTCTAATAAAATACTACGAGTACCAAAAAGGTAACCTTAAGTAGAATGATCGGAACTGCAAAGAGCCGGATGAACCCTTGAGTACTTGTCTAGGTAAACAATTTCTTCCAATTTCTTCCTAGGTGTTTTGGGCGGAGTTCTAGCAGGGTGGCCGAGAGCAATTATGGAAACCAGTCTAACACCCTCGGGAATTTCAAGAATTTTTTTAATCCTCTCCTCGGCAAACATGAATCCCGCAGTCCAACAGGCCGCCAACCCCTTCGAAACCGCCGACAATAAAAAGTTTTCAACCGCAGCACCTACACTTAAAATAAACCAGATAGAAATAATTTCCCTGTACCTATCATACTTACCCACAAAAGGTTTAAAGAGAGCCTCTGGATCCCTCATACAAACTGCTACCAATACAGGGGCGCTGACAAGAGGATAGTATCCCGCGCCCTTAATGAGTGCCTGCACATTAACCTGAAAACCCACCGCCCTACTCACCATCGGAACCAAAAAATCTTGCACAAACCCTTTTAATTCCTCGTCCTCAACACCCGCCTTAAGCGTCTCAATAATCTGATTTTTAACCGATATTTCGCAGATTCTGCGAAGCTATTTGGGCGATTGTGATTTTTCCGTGTGGTTTTGGGTGTATGGTTGCGCTTTTCTATCAGCCCCCACCCTCATTTTCTCAAAAACTGGAATGATGGTGATAAACGCTTTGCAACTCCACTAAAGAATCCCTAAATCTGCGAAAAATGGGTTTTAACACTTGGATCCCTAATTACGATAAACTCCCAGGGCTGAGCATTCTCAGCTGAGGGAGCCTTTCTAGCCATGTCTAAAAGTTGAAAAATATCTTGGTCAGAAACATCTTCACCTCTAAACTTCCTAATACTCTGCCTAGACTCAATAGCCTCAAACAAATCCATTCAAATATCCTCCCAGGAACATCTAACTTTTTCTCAGCAACCCATCCCAAGGGCATAAATAATCCTTTTCCTGATTAACATCTAACCTTAACGATGCTAACCTTCCGAAACCATCATCAGAACCAGAACGAATGTAGTCACACCCATTTTACAGGACGAAGAGTAAAAATAAAGATTGGTTTTATGTGAACCCTTTAACCCCTTTTTTAGGGTTCTTAGGGGTCACTAGCTTTTTTTCGTTCTTCAGGCAGGTGTCTCTCTGGTGGCCCCGTATATTCTGTGATAATGGGTGGAATAATTCTCACAATTTGGCCACTCTTCAATTCCTCGATAGTGTGTCCAATTATTCCCGGCAGGTAGGAAACCACTCCCAGCAACTCCATTTCTAAAGGGTCAAATCCCAGCTCAGCCATAACCGCAGCCATCATCCCATCAGTATTAACGGGGATTTCCTTTCCAGAAGTTCTTACAAATTCGTCACGTATAGCTTCCATAAGCTTCACATATTCACTAAGCTTACCATACTTCTCAGCTAACTGCCTCAATCTAGCAGCCCGCGGATCCACCTTATACAATGGGTGCCCCAGCCCAGGAATCCTTCTCTTCTCCTTCCTGAATCTTTCCACAACTCTCTTCGCTGTTTCCTCCACACTCAGATTCTCATCCTTCATCAATTTGTACGCCTCTTTAAGCATCTCACCACTAGCCCGAGGCGAACCCGTAAAATGCCCAATACTTAGAATCCCACTAACCAATCCATGTATAGGATCCGGATTACCCGAAACCACATATCTAGCCGGCGGCGAAGCTGAACTTAAAAATCCATGGTCAACAATGCCAAAAAGGACAGCATCTAAGAGTTTCCCTTCCTCTCTAGAGGGCAATTCTCCCTTCAAAACAAGATAAAGCACCTCAGCAAAGCTGATATTGCCCATCAACTCGTCGAGAGGATAACCCCTAATGAGAATCTTACCCGGCGGCAAATCCGTTATAGCAGTCTTAAAATAGCCCTTCCACAAAGCAACTTCAGAAAACTTTTCTTCACCACCCATACAGACCACACCCTAAAAGGATGTTATATTTTTAGCAACAAGCAGAAATTTAACCATCTATTTAAAGCTTTTCACAAACAACCACAGGTGATGTAGATTTATTTGTCTTTAGAAAGATTTTTGAAATTTGACGCGTATTTTTAACACACTATTTGAGGTGGTATTGCTTTGAGGCGCCCTGCTAAGAAACAACTCCCAATCACACTCCCTGTCCTACGTGACGCGG
>CAZECW010000098.1:0-36093 GCA_964510585.1 uncultured archaeon
GAGCGACGACATAATTGAAAAAGTGAAGGAGAATTTGTTGAGGTGGGAATAATGAATGTTACTCCAGCGATTCCTGAACGAATAAGAAAGAAGTTCCTAAAAGAAATATTAGAAATGTATTCTCAAGGCGAGTTGTCAGCAGGTAGAGCTTCACAAATGCTTGGCATCCCTAGAGCTGCCTTCTACAAGATTTTAGCTGAAACAAAAACTCCTCTCCCAAAGAAACTGAATGAGAGCATCAAGAAAGAACTCAAAGAGTCACTAAGCATTGAGGAATGAAAATTCTCTATTTCTTCATACCCAAAGAAGAAACCACAGTTACAGAACCTTGGCGAGAAAGCCCCCGACTTTAGTCGCGGGGATGAATCGCCAAAAAGCTTATAAGAAAGTAGGAAAGGATGATGATTGTTGGTAGCTGAAGGGTTTGGCTTGGGCTTAAGGGGCTAAACAAGACGCAGCTCCCATGAGGGTGCCAACATAGACGCCGTTCCCCTAAAGGGAAGAGCGTGTTAACTGGGTGGTGGCACACCCATTGCTTCGAAGGCTCCCGATGAGCCAGAAGCAAGAATCTCCCGACTTTAGTCGCGGAGAGTGTCAACCTAGCTTTAACTCAGAAAGCCTGTTGGGAAATCGATTCGAGTATCAAGGTCTTTTTTCCAAGAGTAGGAACCGATTTTTATAAATTTTTGAGTAATAGGTCTTCATCCTCTTCCGCTGATTCTAGGATATTGTCAGGTATTTCTTGTGGGGGGAACTTTTTGTCTATTAACAACTTGGTTTTGGCTGCAATCGATGTGTATCCTTTTTTGACTTATTTTTATCGGGGTTGTTATATTACCCTTCCAGAGTAGAGGAATTGGTATAAAAGTTTACTAATAGTGATTTAAATTTGGTGGAAGAGTGGAATATCATTTTTAATACAAGATTATTTCATAATAATTGGTGGTGTTTTTTGGTTCCCGAGGTTATTGCTGTCGGTGAAGTATTGATAGATTTTGTTGCTTCTGAGCCTGTTTCTTATGAGGAGGTTAAGTTTTTTGAGAAGTGTTTCGGCGGTGCACCCATGAATACTGTGGTGGGGGTGTCCCGGTTGGGTGTGAGCAGTGGAGTAATAACGGCGGTGGGCGATGATTCCTTTGGAAATTTTTTGAGAAGGGAGCTTGAGAAAAACGGGGTTGATGTTTCCCATGTTGCAGTTAAGAAGGGAAAGCGAACCACGATTACATTCGTTGCAAATGACCCTTCTACTGGTGAGAGGAGCTTCATGTTTTATAGAAAGCCTTGGATAAGTGGTACAGCGGACACCTCGCTGGAGGTGGAAGACATTGATGGAAGCTACATTTCTGGTGCCAGTATTCTCCACGTGTCTGGATTCTCGCTCTCACAGAATCCCTGTAGAAACGCTGTCTTTAAAGCCATAGATTGTGCAAGGAAGGCGGGGGTAAGAGTTTCATTCGACCCCACTCTTAGAATTGATGTGTGGGATTCCCCCAGTGTTTTGAGGAAAACTTATGATAAGGCACTTAAATCGTCAGATATAGCATCCTTTTCCAGGGAGGAGGCGGAGTTCATCTTTCAAACTGAGGATCCCGAAGAAGCGGCTCACAAAGCCCTAGGATATGGAATCAAGATTGTAGGTATCAAATTGGGTGATAGGGGATCCATGATATTTAACGAGGCTGGTGATAAAGTCGATTTGCCAGCCTTCAAGGTTAAGCCTGTGGATACAACAGGAGCCGGTGATGGTTGGAATGCCGGTCTCCTTGTGGGGCTGATTAAGAATTGGGACTTGAAAAAATGTATTACTGTTGCAAATGCTATAGGGGCTCTTATCGTTACTAGAAGGGGTGCCATCACGGCTTTACCAAATAGGGAGGAGCTTCAAAAATTTTTGAAGAATAGGGCTAAAATCGACATTGAAATTTGACAATACGTGACTCCTAACACTATTTTTTAACTTGGTTACAGAAAATTTGGGAAGAAAGTCCTCTTATTACTGTTTTACTTTTTCTAGTATGTAGTCTAGAAGGAGGTCGGCTATTGGCACTTTTGTTGCCTGGTATAAGCCCTTCCATGTGGGGGAAGAATTGACTTCTATTATTACGGGGCCGTTTGGGCCCTCAAGTATGTCCACCCCGGCGTATTCGCAACCAACAACTTTTGCCGCCTTTATGCTGAGGTCTTCCAGTTCGGGTTCAAGTTTGCATGCTACTGGTTTCGCCCCCTGGAAGACGTTTGTTTTCCAAGAATCTGATATTCGGTACATTGCAGCTACAACTTCTTCTCCGATGGTGAAGGCTCTTATGTCGCGGTTTCCGTGGGGTACGAATTCCTGCATGTAAATCACAAGATTTGAGAAGGCAAGGTTTTCGAAGACTCGTGAAGCTGTTTCAATGTCGGTGACTCTAGTCATTCCCTTCCCTTGGGAGCCAAATAGGGGTTTAACAACCACATCACCCATTTGTTTAAAAATTTTTAGAGCTTCGGAGGCGTCCTCAGTAACAAAGGTGCGGGGGGTGGGCAATCCTGCTTCCTCCAGTAGCGCCGATGCGTAAAACTTGTCGCTGGCCCTCTCTATAGCTGAGGGAGGGTTGTAGATTTTCATACCTAAGCGCTGCAATCTGTGGAGCGCATCCATTCTCAGTATTACCTCCTCCAGCGATCCCTGATTGAAGCCTCTGAAAATTAGGGCGTCAAAATCCAGAAGGTTTAGATTTCCAAGTGATGCCGGAGAGTTAGCTGAAACACCTAGAACTAGTTTTCTCATGGGAATTACCACTGTCTTAACATTTTTTCTTTCCGCAGCCTTGAGCAGTTGGGGAACCGCGAAGCCCTTTTCTCCGCCTTCTGTTAGAATACCAATCATGCTCTCACCCTTAAATGGAATAAGTTTGCTTAACCTTTTAAAAATTGATTCTAAGGCCTCCACTTTTGGGTCTAGAAAATGCATTGGAAAATTTTAGGGAGTTAGGATTCCTAAAAATGTAAGTTTGATATCTATACTTCCATTCGTTTGCCTAGAAGGGAGCTGCTTATTATTCTTATTATTGAGTAGCGGTTCTCGTAATTATTGGTGACGTAGTCTATTTTCAGTTCCAGAAGTTTTTTAATTTCTTCAATTAATTTTAAAAGTTGGTCTCGGCATTCTCTGAATTCTTTTATCCAGTGGTGTTGGCTGGCTCCGCTTTGGAAGGGGAATCTGTCACGTTCGATGTAGGAGCAGATTTCGTTGAAAATACTCATAGGAATCAGTTTATAGTCGTTTATGTTTTCTTGCTTTTTAGTCTTTAGAAGATCCTCAAGCTCATAGCTATGTTTTATGTTCAGTATTTTTCCGCTGTAAAAATCGGAACTATAAGAGTCGTAAAGTTTGGCTTCAACTAGTTTAAGCTCCTGGTCATCCATTTCTAGATCCTGTTTCCTCTTCTTTAGAACGTCACGTATAGAGAACCGGAGAATCTTTCCCGCCTCTAAATATAGGTAAAAGTATTCTTTGGCCTTTTTGTAAAAATCCTCAATAAGCTGAGCTATGTCCCCGGGAGCTCTCCTCTTAACACTGGGAGGAAGCTTCTCCCAAAATGTCAGCGGATTCTCTTGACGTATATCAACTTGACGTGGAATTTGGTACAAATTCACGTTTTCCCAAATTTTTCCAATCTGGTCATATAGGGGCTCATAGATTTCGTATTTATTTTTTATAGCCAGTTGCCCCTCCTTTTCCAGCCCGCGCAGGAAGAAATCTAGGAAAAATACGGTTGCACCCCCTATGATTGCACCCACAATAACGCTAAGAATTATCAGCAGATAGTTTGTTCCAAGTTCCATATTTTTTCACGACGTGATTTTGGATTTCTCATTACTTTAAATCTCTTAAAATAGGCTAAAAATATTATCATCACGGACATACCAAATAGGAAACCAAATCATTTCTTAGCCATAAAAGCCCTAAATTTTTAATAAAAAATCCAAAAATTAAAGTTATGAGTGAAAAGTTGGAGTGATTTGTAGAAAGGTTTTATAATAGGTTTTACTCAAAAAATAGTAGGATTTGGGAGAGATGATTCTCAATTTTGTGGCGTTAAGCGTTTCTTATTTTTAGAGTTGGTAGGTGGGCAATAGTTTGATAGTTGAATCCGTAAGGGTCAGATTGGAGGATGAACTCACACTGGTTAATCGCCTGATTTCTGACCTTAAGCGAGATTTGAGAGAGGGGCAAGATGAGAATCTGGGTTCTATGCTTGTTCGGTTAGAAAAAGCGCGGGAGCATCTGGTAAGAGCACTAATATATGCCAACGAGGATTTTCAGATACTCCCGAAATACCGAGATAACCCAGACTACATTTTCATTCTAAACCTTTTGTTAAAGTATCTGGAGCCCGACGAATTCCTCCGAGATTTCAGCTTTGGGGATTTTAAAGCAGATTTGCTGATTAGGGAAAAAAACACTTGGGGTTTCCTGTGGATAGTCTATGAGCCGGAAGAGTGCTTTGGTTATGTTAAAGGGTTACATAAATTTCTGGAAAAGGTAAAAGAGTACAGCAAACCAGACCCAATTATTTACAAAGTCAAAGTTCAAGACAGGGAAGGACTGCCTTTTAAAGCAATACTATGTTTCACAAAGGACATTCCCATAAATCTCCTAGAAGAGATACAAAAGCTATCCGAAAAGAAAATCGTAGTAAAAGCCTACCTCATAGACTTGGAAAAATTCCCACACATGATCATCGAACCCCTCCTCTAAAAGCCCCAACAAAGACAAAAAACATTCCATATAGAAACAAGATAAACAGCGCCTTATCCTCTTGTGGGCACTCTTGTGTTGACACAGCCTGCGCTAAGGGGGCAAACCAAAATTAAAATCAAATATCGAGGTCTAAACATCAAAGTGTCAAAACGAGGAAAACCAAAAAGGAAACTAAAAGGTAAGAGTAAAAATTGGTGACACCACCATCTTTTAAAGACAAATTGGATTAGCCTTTTCCCAGGCAGCTCAGAATAAGATTAAATATCAATATTACTTAGCTTTCTTGTTCACTAAGAATAAATTATCATTAAACACGGGGACAGTGTCTTGGAAAAAAACTACAACATAGTGCTGGTCGGAGTCGGTGGCCAAGGCATTGTTTTAGCCTCAGACATATTGGCCATGGCGGCTTTGGAGGAAAATTCGAAGAACAAGGTTAGAACTTCGCAACTTAAGGGAATGAGCCAACGCTCCGCCTCAGTTATAGTCCATCTCAGGTTTGGTCCAAGCGTGGAAAGCCCGCTAGTAACCAAAGGTTCGGTTGATGCTCTCCTCTCACTTGAGCTATCAGAAGGCTTACGCTACATGGATTACCTGAACGAAAACTCCATAGCAATTATAAATAATGAAATTAATATTCCCCCAGTCATCTTCCGAGAACAAAAGGTAGAAATCGACCCTTCACTGTGTTATGGTTGTGGAAACTGCCTTGCAGACTGTAAAGTTAACTATTATTTTAAGGGAAACCACGATTTCTTGGCACTCAATTCTCCGGCTACAAGTGTTATTAATGGGAAGTGTGTGATACAGGACTCCTGCACGGGATGCGCACAATGTTTCCATGCCTGTCCCCGGTCAGCTAAGAGATTACTGGAAAATGCTGTCTACCCCGAAATGAGTCAAGTTGCCAGCGCAATAAAAAAATTTACGGACAATGTGTTTATAATTCCAGCGACAGATTGGGCGAGAGAGTTAGGTAATGCCAGAGCAGCCAACATCCTACTTTTAGGAGTACTACTGGGAACCGGTAGGTTGCCCTTGAGTATAAAAACAGTTGAATCATGCATATTAAAACTAATCCCCCAAAAGTTACTAGATACAAACCTTAAGGCTTTAAGAAAAGGGGTGGAAAAGGGTCAAGAAATCTCAAGAACAGTCTTCGAAAAACCATTTTTGGAAACAGACTAATCCTCACAACATATTGATAAGAAACACTTAGTTGGCCTAATAGATTTGGCAGTTTTGGCTTCTATGTTAGGCACCACTTTCATGTAGCAACATTTAAACAACTCCCTTTTTAGATCAACTCGAATATTCGACCGTCGAAGACTAACTTTGTATGCCTTATTTCAAGCATGCGTGCTTGGTTTTCGCTTATATTTAAAAGGGAATTCCAGAAAAATGTTATATTTCTTGGAGATTCTCGTTTGGGTAAAGATTTGTTGGGATGATGAAATGAGTAGACCCATATTTGCTCAGGATGCTGTTGGTACACGGGCTATTTTGTTGGGAAACGAAGCCATTGCACGTGGAGCTCTGGAGGCAGGAGTAAGAGTGGCAGCGGGATACCCAGGAACCCCTGCAACAGAAATAATTGAGACACTTGCCGAGATATCCCGATTTTACCCCGAAATTTATGTGGAGTGGTCTATAAACGAGAAGGTTGGTTTTGAAACTGCCTTCGCTGCTTCCATGTGTGGAGTAAGATCAATGGCCTGTATGAAGCATGTTGGTCTCAATGTCGCCTTGGACAGTTTTGTAACCGCGTGTTATGCGGGAGCTAAAGGCGGCTTTGTACTAGTTAGTGCTGATGACCCCGACTGCCACTCAAGCCAGAATGAGCAGGATAATCGTCAACTGGCTAAATTGGCTTTTTGCCCTGTGCTCGAACCTGCGAGTGCAAATGAGGCAAAAGAAATGACCAAATATGCATTCGACTTTTCGGAACAGTACAGAACTCTAGTTATGCTACGCACCACCACGAGATTAAGCCACTCCCAACAGGACGTGACACTGGGAGAAATACCGCCAATAAAGAAGAGGGGGAAATTTGACCATGATAAAAGCCGGTGGACATTTCTACCTGTAAATGCGAGAAAACGGAGGAGACTGATGCTTGAACGGATGGAGAAAATAAAAGAAGCGGTTGAAACTAACCCCTTCAACAAAACGGCGATAAATGAAAAGTCTGTAGTTGGTATAATAGCCTCTGGACTTGCTCACACTTATGTAGTTGAATGTTTGGAGAAAAACAACCTGGCGGATAAGGTTTCATACTTGAAGCTGGCCACAACATTCCCCCCACCCAAAAAGCTCCTCAGTGAATTCATCTCAAACCTAAACCGAGTACTGATAGTGGAGGAACTTGAACCATTCGTTGAAGAATATGTTAACATTTATGCTAAAGAGGCCAACCCATCTCTGCAAATAATTGGCAAGGGACTCATCCCTCAATATGGGGAACTGACGCCAGAAACAGTCACTGAAGCAATAAACACTTTTCTGGAGAAAAAGAAGCCTAAACCAAAATCTGAACAAAAAGCCAAGAGCCAACAAGATATTAAAGCTCCACCCCGCCCCCCAGTACTCTGTCCGGGATGCCCACACCGAGCCTTCTTCTACGCACTAAAGTTGGCGGAGGAAAAAAAGAAAACGAAATTCATATACAGCTCAGACATAGGCTGCTACACCCTAGGGTTTTACCCACCCTTGGAAACCATAGAGACCTGCCTGTGCATGGGTGCAAGCATAGGTATGGCAAACGGGTTTTCCAAGGTCGGCGAGGACAACCCCATCTTCGCCATTTTGGGCGATTCAACATTTTTCCACGCCGGTATTCCTGGACTAGCCAATCTAGTCTATAACAATAGCAAAGTCATCGTCGTCATTCTCGATAATGGCACAACAGCGATGACTGGACATCAACCCCATCCAGGAACTGGCATCCGAATAGACGGATCACCCTCCACAAAGATTCACATAGAAAAAATCGCGGAAGGATGTGGGGTGAAGTACATCAGAGTAATAGATCCCTACGATGTGCAAAACACGGTAAACATGATTTTGGAAGCCATTTCATTTAACGATGGCCCCGCCCTCATCATCTCTCGCAGAGAATGCGGCTTACTGAGTCAGCGCAGGAAGAAAGAAATCAAAGAAAAAGTGGTGGTCTACAGGATTGATAATAATAAGTGCACCAAGTGTCGACTGTGCGTTTCCACTCTAGGGTGCCCAGCTTTCCTCATAGAAGGCGACGAAATCCAGATTCTACCAGACCTTTGTACCGGATGCAAAGTTTGCGAAAAAATTTGCCCAGAGGGTGCCATAGTTGAAAAAGCAGAATAATATCTAATCTCTATAAAAAGGATAAAACCCCTATAAGGAAGTTAGTAAAATACAGGAATTGGTTCACACCCCGACAAATTGTGGGGGATGGAAGTCTAAAAAAGGGAGATGCAATATTATTTTTGGTTTTGTTTTTTAACATTTTTTTCGAAGTAGTTGTAGATGAAGTCGACAATCTCTTTTGTTGGAGTTCCTGGACCGTATATTTCGGCCACACCCAATTTCTTTAGCGCCTCTATGTCCTCCTTTAGAACTATGGTTCCTCCTGCCAGAACGAGTCGGTCTGATATTCCTCTTTCCTTCATCACTTCTAAGACGCGGGGTATGAGAGTCATATGTGCACCGCTCAGTATGGAGAGGCCAATAACATCTGCGTCCTCCTGTATAGCTGCCTCAACTATTTGTTCCGGGGTTTGGTGAAGACCAGTATATATTACTTCCATTCCCGCATCTCTCAAGGCCATGGAAACTACCTTTGCCCCCCTATCATGACCGTCCAAACCGGGTTTAGCCATGAGAAAACGGATTTTCGGCTTTTCAGACATCTAAACCACCACTAGGATTTAATGTTTCCCATCTCTTTTAAATTATCGTTTCCCTAAAAGAGGAACAAAACTCTTCCGTTCTTCAGCAATTTTAATAGCTATATAAGCTTAACTACAAGATGGGTGGTTGAAGCAGAACTTTTTACAATTACCATTTTGGTAAGAGGCGCATTTAAGGCCTTTAATTTTTCAATCAACCCATAGTTCAATACACTTAAATCCTAACAAACCATTTCCCTACTCTTGGCATAAAAAGTCTCTTCAAAAAGGCTATCTTTTTCAAACACCATCGCTGGGCTGATCTATATCACCAGTTTGATACACCTAATATTGAAATCCGGAAAATGAGCTTCCAGAAAGTTGATTTTTCATTTTCTTAAAAAAAGGGAAATGCTTAGGTTTAATATCATCCTATCTGATTTGGTGTGATACGTGAGCCATAAAAGGGAGTTTTAAATGCGTGAGATAAAATATGGGGGGTTATTCCTCCGCGATTTCTCGGAATATGACTCTTCCTAGTGTTCGCCAGACATCTTTTACCTTACTTTGCAGGGTTCTGGTAGCTTCTTCCACTGTTTTATCTAATTCTTTGTCTCCGAGTTTTTCCAGTCTTTTTTTATCATATTCTTCTGCGAGGCTCATTATTAGTTGGTCTGGTTCTCTTTTACACTTCAGTTTTCTCTGTTTGATTATGTTTTCCAGCCGATCTAGGATTTTTCTCGAATCTTTCTCATAGATGCGGTAGCCTTCAGCTAGAACATGGGCTTGTGATAGTGACAACTCTTCGATGTTGGCTTTGATTTCATCTACGTATTCCTGCCATCTTTCCTTTAAGCTCTCAACTGTGACGACTTCCTCCCATTTGAAAAGTAGTTTTGAATTCTTTTCGGATACGGTTACGTGAGCGTCTTTTATTTTATTTTTTATCTTCTCAACTAAGCTCATAATTCCTCATTCCTTTCCAAACGTACTTGTATTAATTGAGGTCTAACTAGTTTTACTATTTATTTATTCTATAAAGGTTTCGTCTTAATTATGTCATACAAGATACAGAAATCGGAAAAAATTAGCCGAAATAAACAAAAAAACAGAAAATTATCTGAAAAAAAATAAGTTGTTTAAGTCTATTGGTTTCCCAAGTTCATAAGGAAAAAGAGAAAAAAATCCCAAAACAGGAAAAATCAGATATTCTTCTTTAATTCATAGTCCAGAGTTTTGTTCACAAGCCTATCCGCAATCGAATGTTTACCAGTATTTCTTGGAACATATGAGTACTTAACACTTTCAAATTTCTTCTCTAAATTTTTAACTTCCAAAAATAACTTTTGCAAGTCACTGTCTCGCACCTCGTACTCACCATTTAACTGCTTAACAACAAGCTCGCTATCAAGAAAACAATGTATTCTACCCCTAGAATAGGCGAGAGCGTGCTCCAAAGCTTCAATTAACGCTAAATATTCAGATTGATTATTTGTGTGGATTCCTATGTACTTTCCATAACTCTTTAAAACCTTATCCTTACCATCGCATAAAACAAAACCAATGGCGGAAGGACCAGGGTTTCCCCTAGAGCCTCCATCGGAATAGATTAAAAGATCATAACCAGCTGACAAGGGAACCACTTGAATTATGAGGCTATTGTAGCATTTAATCCTTATTATGGATCTCATTCATGTAGTATAATTTCGACGAGTCTAATTGAAAAAAGGTAAGTCCGAACTGCCTCTTAAAGTTACGTAAAACCGGAAATTACAGGGGAAAAGGGTCTTCCTGCTGCCCCAAGGCAGCGTTAAAGGGTTTATCCCTAAACCACATTCTGATGGTCCCCCACCATTGGTAGGTCACAAAAATCACCTTCTAGGAAGCATAAAGCTTACCCAAGATAATATCATACAGCACCAGACGCCTCGAAAAGTTGAATGGGATCTTAAACCTCTTACCATGAAGCCTCCCTTTCTTGAGGCCTTCTACTCACTAGTCTGGTGAATGCGCCGTGGCTAGTGGTGGGCATTTGCCTTTGGGTTGGCATAGGGTTGCTTCGATGTATGCCAGGATCTTCTGGACGATGATTAGCAACCGGATGTAACCTGGATCATCGCATCTTGGAGAATTTATAACATAACCCCCTTCTATGTATGTTTGCTCTAATGAATTTATAGCGGCGGAGAAGTCAACTACATGACTCCTATATCAGATTTCTGTTTTTAACAAGGAAGCTAGTTTAAAGTTGTTTTTAGAGAGCCACCTAGAACAATTCCTCGACGCTTCGGCCCCCGTATAATTTTGACAAGGTTCAGCAAATGCACAGCGACTTTTGATTATTTTGGAAAAAGGCTTATATTCCCCTCAATGAATGTTCTTAAAAATTAATCTCGAGTATTCTCGCTAATTATTTTTTGTATGCTTCAAAGGTCAGCAAATGTGCTTCTGAAGTTGTTTACTTGCGTGAATCATTAGAACGGCGTGGTAGGAAGGTGGAAAGTTGATTCAAAGAAATAAGGAGAAGAAGTTTGTTTCTAATAAGGGAGTTACTGAGAATCATTCGAGAATAGCGTTTAGAAGTGATTTGACTCCGTTTTTTGAGCCGAAAAGCATCGCAATAATTGGCGCCGTTAAAAGCCTCTGGTTTGGAGGCTTGGTTACTCTCAGTAATTTGAAAAATTTAGGATACAAGAGAAAAGTCTATCTGGTAAATCCTTCATACCCGGAGGTCGAAGGAATAAAGGTTTATCCCAATATAAAGGAAGTCCCGGACAAGGTGGATTTGGCTGTAATAATCACTTCTGCCAGGGCTGTACCGGTAATAGTCAGAGACTGTGTGGAGAAAGGTGTGAAAGGAGCGGTTATTGTAGCTGATGGTTTTGCTGAGAGAGACGAAGAGGGAGCGAAGCTTCAGCAAGAAATAGTGAACATTTCCAAGCAGACTGGGATAAGAATATTGGGACCCAACACTATTGGGGTTGTCAACCCCTATTCAGGCGTTATTACAACGCCTTACCCTCTGGGATACAAAAGTATTAGGAAAGGACACGTAGCACTGGCAGCTCAGACAGGAATTATAGGCGCACAAGCATTTCCCTTCGAAGAACTACAGTATGGCGTCAGCAAAATATGCGATTTTAGTAACAAGTGTGACGTTAACGAGACGGATCTATTGGAATATCTGGAAGATGATCCAAAGACCAAAGTAATTGCATTGCACATCGAAGATATTAGAGATGGAAAGCGGTTTTTAAAAGTGGCAAAAAGAGTAGTTAAAAAGAAGCCAATACTAGTATATAAGCCGGGAAGAACCAGCGAGAGCAAAAAGGCTTTAGCATCCCACACAGGATCCATTGCTGGGGATCAGAAGATATATGAGGCAGCTTTCAGGCAGGCTGGACTAATTCAGGTAAACTCTTTTTCTGAATTATTACAGATAGCTAAAGCCTTTGGATACCAGCCGCTTCCCAAAGGAAATAGGCTGGGTATAGTCACCATCACGGGAGGCGCTGGCATTATGGCAATAGACACAGCGGTAGAGTGGGGATTAGTTTTAGCTAAATTGTCAGATGAGAGTAATGAAAAGTTGTTTAGAATTCACGCCACCATGGTTGGTAACCCCTCAGACATAGGGCCGGCAATGCCCACTCTACAGGATCCCATTACGCCTTATAAAAAAGCGATTGAGGTTTTCTATCAAGACCCCAACGTTGACTGTTTGCTAATTACATTTTATGCCTTTCCCGGAGTCACTCCAGAACTCTACGTAGATATGCTCAAGGAAGTTCGAGGCTCTGTGGAAAAGCCAGCAGCAATCTGGATTTACGGACCTAGTAATGAGAGCATCAACAAGATTTACAAAGCTCTTGAAGCTGCGGATTACCCTGCCTATCTGGATATAGATATGGCTGTCAAAGCATTAGGAGCAATGTACCAATATACCCAGATCAAATCCAAGTGGGGTACCTAATAAAATCATTAAAAAATGGTTCGTCTCTTTGCGATGTGGAATAGGTGTATTTAAAAATGCGAGTTACATAAAAATTCATACTGATTAGAACATTAAACCGTCGGCAACGGTTTAGTCGGTGTTTATTTAGACTTAAAATTTATAAATGGTGACAGGGGTAAAAGGGATAGGGAAGGTCATAATGTGATTCGGTGGAGACCTAATGTCTAAAGAATTTAAAGATGTTTGGGATTATTACTACACCACAAGTATGGGTAGAGAGGGAGAACAAATCATCGTAATCCATGCCACCGCACAAGCGAAAAAGCTGGCTAAGCTAGGGTTAAACGATTCAGCCAAAATTAAGAAACTCTGGCTCGACGTTATAAAACAAGTTCCCTTTTTCAGCGATAATGCGGTCAGCACAGATTTTGAAATAAAAATTGAGGGGGATAGTGTCGAAGCAACCATTACAATAACCCAAAAAACATAAAGAAACTTCGGCGACTCATCCTCGACACTAAGTGGTGAAGCTTAAATTGGCGGATTTTTTTGCTTTTTCCGAAGGACATTGTAATGTGAGTGCATTTTTGAATAGGTTTACATGTATTCGTCTGTGAAATGAGTGCAGAGGGCTCCCCTGAAGCCCTATTTCCAGCTAAGTTCTAAAGTAGGGGTGTTAGGACGCCTTTGCATAAAAAAATAGGAAACATCTTATCATGTTCTTTTCCCAATTGTAAAAACTTAAATAAAACTCATTTACCTAAATTATATTAAGCGGTATACAATTCCGATTCTTAGATTATCTGTAATGGTGGTGCAATGACACCTTGATACATGGAATATACATAATCGAGGCCTGTAGTGGCATATGTTTAGTCTCGCGAAAGTATGGAGATGTGGAAATAGATGATGGGCTTATAAGTGGTTTCTTAACAGCATTGCAACAGTTCTCCTCAGAGTTATCTATACGGAAGGATCAACCAGCAATCCTTCGCGAAGTGGAAATGAAGAGTTATAACATAATTTATGAAAAACGGGGAGAAACCACAGTTGTAGCATGTGTTGACAGGGGGGATAACGAGAAGGTTCTCCGTGAGACTTTGGTCAAAATAGCAGACAACTTTCTTGAGAGATTCGGCAATTACCTTAAGAACTGGCGGGGCGACACTAAACTCTTTAAAGAGTTTTTGCCCTTGATTGATAAATTGACCTTGGATGGTAAGATTGCTGAGCTTGCAGTTCCGAAACCACTCCTAAAAAAGAAAATTCCCAAGTCCATTATTAAAATGGGGGTATTTTTGGAGGAGGACGCTTTTAAAGTGGCTAATTTTTGTGATGGGACAAAATCCAAAGAAGAAATCGCTGAAGAAACTGGTTTTACTGTAGAAAAAGTAGGTGAAATATTGGAAAAACTGGAAAAAATGGGCTTGATTGAAATGTAGCGTAGACTTCCCATCCTCGGGGAGGCCAATATTTAAGTCTACTCGATTTCTTCGTATCGTATGCCATAGTATATAAGGATCAGTGCAATCATAGCAAGTGCGGGCGCTAATACTATCGATAACAATGTAGACAAGTATGTTTTAATTAGCGCGGCTTGAAGCACTCTGCCCACATAGTAAATTGTGAAACCGAATCCAAGAAGGAGGGCTCTTTTTCTAATAGTTCCAATTCCCTGCCAAGCCACATAGAAGAATATCAGGGGAATAATGATTGCGTATATTGCTGCTAAAACATAGTTTAATGCTATGTAAATTATGCCACTGGGCTGGTAAAGAAACCCTACAATTATGGGAATCTGGGAACTAAAGCCAAAGTTTAGGAAGGTAATAATAGGATCCTCAAGAAAAATGAATTGTGGCACAAAGTAGTTTAACAACTCAATTTCAAAGGAGAAAAGTAGGTTTTCAGGCACTAAGAGTATGGCAAAAGCGGCGATGAATGGTAATACGGGAATTGCCCTTTGTAATGTTTTATTTTCTAGTAGAGTCAGAACCATACCTAATGTGAGCCAGCCTAAAGCTATCCATTCCCAGAAGGAACCTAAACGCCAGAACCAAGGATTAATCAGGAAGTAGCCGAAGAGGGGATCTTTGGAAAGTAGATATACGCTTGGAACCAGATAGAAGTCGTAAATTAAGAAAAATATTCTGCCAATGGTTAGAGAAAGGAAAAACACACCTAAGCCAAGCAGGAACATGTTTTTTGTCTGTCTCCATTTAAAGAAGTAGAGATATATAAACAGCAGGAGATAAAGAGAAATGTTGATAAACCATAAACCTAAACCAAGAGAATCCAAAACATATCCTGAAGGTATCATTACGAACACCTTAATGGATCATTTTTTGATCTGTAAATTTTTCATTTTGTTGGTTAAACTCAAAAACACTAATTAAACAGTTTATATGAAAATAATTATCTCTTTTAATTTATGAAGGTTTTTATATCAAGCAAAATTGCATAACGTGAAATAAGACTCGGAGTTTTTAAAAAGGTATCATAACTGGTCAAGTGTTAAATTAGGTTTGTTTCCAGAATCACCAAAAACGGCTGAAAATCCACTCTCACTCAAAGAAAAAGGAGAGAAATAAGGAAAAATGGCTAAAACAAATTTAACGCAGTTAATAATAAAATGAACTTTATGAGTTGTGGGTAAAATGAGACTGGGATACGCGTCGGGATGCTTTTTGGAAAGGCGAAAAGGTTTTGTTATTCCGCGTCCTATTCCAGATGAGTTAAAAAATTATTCGGTTGAACTCCAAGTTGGGAGGGGATACGACTATTCCCATTTTAATAATATAGTTTCAATTCACCTTCCTTTTACGCATTATAAGGAATCAAGAGTGAAGGGCACTAAAGTTTATGAGAAATTGAGAGAGGTGAACATAGCATCACTAAATCAGGAATTCTGGGCGGAAGACCTAGCAGTCTTTAAAGAACACATCAAAGAGGCTGCTTGTAGAGGAATAAAGTATGCAGTTTTCCACTATGGTAGCTGTAATTGTGGGAGCCGACTTTTGCGTGATGAAAAGCATAGAAAACTCCACTGGAACAGAGAAAAAGAGTTTTTGGAAGAGCTTAACCAGTTGGCTAAAAATAGTGGAATCAGGTTGCTGGCCGAAAATCATCCCTATGGTGATGGAGTTTTTTTGAGCCACGTTAAACACATTTCTGAGATAGTTGATAACGGTTATGCAGAGATATGCTTAGATTTTCCTCACGCGTTTTATCGTTCTGTAAAATTCGGCAATGCCAACTTGGATGAGATTATAAACAAGTTCCGGAATAGCATACAAGAAATACACTTGGCGGACAATGATGGATTAAGCCATGCCCCTCTGGCACTTGATAGAGGAAGCATTGACTGGAGGAAACTGATTCCCCTTTTCAAAAGTTCCCTTTTAGTCATAATTGAGTTGAGAGAAAACCCTCTTGAATCACTAAAGAAAGCTTTGGAGGTACTATAAGAATACGGAATGGAGTAAGTATCCAGATTAATAGTTTTTGGAACAGAACCCCTGGCTATTTATGTTTTACTTTGACATTATTATGGTTATTTTTTGGAACGCTCGATAAAATACATCCGCCACAGAGAAAAATGCTCGTCCCGCTTTACTTATGGGCGAGCTCTTTTCAGGGTAGCCCCAATCATACAATGGCTTTCTTAGCAGCATTTCTAGTCCCAATGGTATTTCCAGTTTACAGCTTAGCGAAAGTTCAGAGAATTTTTGAATCCCCTTCCGCTGCAAATATTCTTCGGGATCATAAAAACTGTCTCTTCTGAGGTCTGAAACCTTTTTCAGTATCTCATTCACGTATAGTTGGATTTCTCTCATTTTTTGTAGCATTTCGGAATCAAATAATTTTGTTGACTCACATTTTTTATATAATGATTTTATTTCGTCGGGAACTTTTTCAATGGGAGTTCTCCAAAGTATTTTTTCAAGCTTTGAGATTAGGCTTTTCTGCTTAGAATCTTTGCTCTTTCTTTTAAGCTTTGTTAAAATGGAGTCCAAATAAACTACGCGTTCAAGGTAACCCTCAAAATCAATATCTAAATTGTCCTTAAATTCTTGGGGTTTAATCAAATAGAACATGTAAAGTTCACGAGTTTCCTCCTCCGCCCCCGCCTTTTTGAAAAATTCTTTGGCCGTCTGGTACAAATTGGTCAATATTTTGGATTTACTCAAGAACGAATAGATGTTTCTCTTTAATTCGTTGTATGCCTTGAGCTCCTTATTCCTAATCAAGCCCACCGCATGATCTCCTGGTTTAAAGTAGAATGAGTAGTTTTCAAGTGCCTTCTCAAGAGAATCATATACTCCCAGATAATCTTTAAACAGTGCGGGGTAACCATGAGCTGCGGTATTAAAACTGTAGTAAGCCCTTTTACCCTTCTGGGAGGGATAGGACAAAATGATGATTCTTTCCAAATCTCCAGGATGATGCACTGATGAGGGGGCAATGACAAAGCCTTTACTATAGGCCATTAAAACATATATGGTGTATCTCTCCTCGTCCTTTTTCAATCCGGGTAGCTTAAATATGAAACCAATTTTTTCTACAAGGGCTTCTTCCTGTTTCATCCATTCCTGTGATAATAAATAGTAGGCCTTCCTGTCAATTTCTTTGGAGAAGTACTGGAAGATTCCCTTAATGTCTCTACTTTTCGCTAGGGATTCCATCTTTTCAAGGATGGATTCTACTGATTTTGAGAATTTTTTGGAAACATACTCTAGACTCTTTTTCTCGTATATTTCGTCCTTCCTAGACATATAGACTTTAACTTTCATATGCTGTAAACCCTTCGATCTAACTAGTGAAGTTTACGGTCTGAATATTCAGCTATAGAGAACCTTAACCTAGTGTATAGAATTACTCTGTGGAATTATAAAGATAACTTATTAAAAAACTATATTTGCGACTATTATTAAAAAGTTTTAAATAATATGCTGTTTCAAACACTCTTCAACTAGAGAGGAAATAAAAAAGATATTGAAAATATGGAGGAAGCTAAGAAGAATGTAATTTAGTAATGGAGGCTTATTTGATGAAACTGGAAGTAACGCTATTCGAAAAGGCAGGAATGCAAAATACGGAGGAAACGCTCAAAATCGCGAAAAAATTTGCCGAGGAAAACAATATTAGAGATATAGTTATTGCCAGCTCCACAGGAGAAACTGCAATTAAAGCTACACAAATTTTCGACTTGAATAAATTTAACATCGTGGTAGTCACCCATGCTTATGGTTTTGTGAAACCGGGATACCAAGAAATGCCTGACGAGACAAGAAAGAAGCTGACAGATAAAGGCATAAAGGTATTTACAGCGGGCCACGCACTCGCAGGGGCGGAAAGAGCCTTCAGAAAGAGTTTAAACATGTGGTTACCCGTGGAACTAATTGCTCGGTTCCTAAGATCCACAGTTTGCGACGGTTTCAAAGTATGCATAGAAATCTCCGCTATGGCTGCTGACGCCGGACTTGTTCCAGTAGACAAAGACGTAATAGCTATTGGGGGAACAGGTAAAGGCAGTGACACAGCAGTGCTACTCAGACCCGCCTACTCCTCAGACCTCCTCGACACAAAGGTGAGAGCAATACTCTGCAAACCGAGAGACTTCTAACCAAAGCCGCCATCATTTAGGGGTTACTTCTACTCTTTAAAGAACTCTTTTATCGGTCTTCTGCAGCTCGGACACCTTTCATCCTTTTTGAAATGCTCCATTAGCTCTTCTCGGCAAGCACTTTCGAAACAGTAGGGACACATGACCTGATCATCGTTTTCAGTGAGGATTCTTCCACAGAGCATGCACCTAGTGATTTCTTCTTCCATCTCCCCCTCGTAGCTGAAATCGGCTTCCGAAGTTGGAAGATTGGGAGCTCCAATCTCATAGACGCCCTGCTCAATTATCATGTTCCTAATTTGTATTTGGACCTCCTTGGGCGTGTGGCTTGCTATGTCCAAAAGTTTGTCCGCTTCTTCTTTTAGAATTGCTGCGTTAGATTTGGAAGCTACAATCTTCCAGACCTCCCTTAGGAGAGGGAGATTTCCAAGCAGTGGGCTGTAGAGCATGTTGGCAGACTCGTATGTACGACCGTCTTCAAAGTACTTATTTACAGCATCTTTAAACATGCCCATTCTTAGAAACTGGATTATGGGATTACTATTTGGCCCCCCTTCCTTCTCGTACTGTTCAATTATCTTGAACACTTGGCGGGTTCTAAAAATACTATATATCATACTGCCCAATATACAGAAGAGAAACACAAAATCAAAAAGGAGATAAGAATAACTTGGCGTGGGCGGAACATAGGTATTGAAGTAAACGAAATAGAATAGGGAAGTAAGGTAAAGCATGATTTGTTCCCATGTGCCTGTGGCGAAGTATGAAGCTATCTGCCAAATAAAGTATGCGGATATTATGCAGGTGATTAGACAGATTATCAACAATCTTCTTTTTAGTTTGTACTTAATTATTTCAGCCAAAGAAGCCACCTACTCACGTAAATATATTCCTTTACACCAATTTAAAGAGTTTCAATCTGACAATGGGCTTCATTATTTTATTTTTTACCCCAATTTGAACATGCACATTCTTAAAAACCTTAGCATTGGAATAATAAGGAACATAGATTCGTCGTCCTCAAGACAGCCATAATTGGAAAAGAAGGTCTTTAAAAGCTCCTTCGGCAGTTGAAAAGCAGAGGAAAACTAAGTAGCCAGACGATTTATATTAGGGATATAGTATAATGTTTCATAAATACTTTTAAAGAGACATTTTTAAATGTTAAAACTTTAATTTTGAAACCCTACTTCGAATGGTCCTCCCCATAAAAAAAATTACTTTGATTCATAAATAATTTAGAAAAATATATATACTAGTAATTATACCTTAATGCATCTCATTCAGCAACTAAAAAACGGTACCTACAAAACAAGATATAGCATAGTTCAAGGGGGTGAGCCCCATTACAAACAACACCACCAAAACATATGAGGAGATAAATGAGAAAATCAAGCACGGGGATGCAGTAGTAGTAACAGCCGAAGAAATGGTAAAAATAGTAGAAGAACAGGGCGAGAAAAAAGCCGCGAAAGAAATCGACGTAGTAACAACAGGAACAATGGGTGCGATGTGCTCAAGTGGGGCTTTTCTAAACTTTGGACACAGTGATCCACCCATTAAAATGGAGCAATTATGGTTGAATGATGTCGAAGCCTACCATGGCAACGCAGCGGTGGACTGTTACATTGGAGCCACAAAAATGAGCACCATTAAGCCCTTTAAGTATGGGGGTGGGCATGTTATAGAGGATTTGGTGAGTGGAAAAGAGATAACGCTGAGAGCTAGAGCTTACGGTACGGATTGTTACCCTAGGACAAGCCTTGAAACCACTTTTACAATAGAGGATCTAAACCAGGCGATTCTCTGTAATCCCAGAAACGCTTATCAAAGATATAACGCTGCTACTAATGGGCGTGACGAAACAATTTACACCTATATGGGTAAACTTTTGGCGAATTATGGTAATGTTACATATTCTGGTTCCGGCTGTTTGAGTCCCCTTTATAATGATCCAGATTATGAAACAATAGGTATTGGAACTAGAATATTTCTGGGCGGCGGGGTGGGTTACGTGATTGGGGAAGGAACCCAACATAACCCCAGAAACCATTTTGGAACCATAATGGTTAAGGGAGACCTGAAACAGATGAGCCCCGAGTATCTCAAAGGAGCCGCCTTCACCAAGTATGGTACGACCTTGTATGTGGGGTTAGGTATTCCGATACCTATACTGAACGAGGGGCTAGCCAGAAAAACAGCTATAAGTGATGCGGACATAACTACGGAAGTTGTAGATTATGGGGTTCCCAGAAGAGATAGGCCTTCCCTCAGAAAAGTCACGTATCAAGAACTTAAATCGGGAAGAATTGAACTTAACGGAAAAACAGTTAAGGTCTCCTCGCTCTCCAGCCTAAAAATGGCAAGAAGGGTGGCTCAAACCTTGAAAAAGTGGATAGAGGAAGGAAGATTCTTTTTAAGTAAACCAGTTGAAACGCTCCCAACAACTAGTGAAGTTAAACCCATGAAAATTACGAAGGAGATCCAGTATGTTAGGAGTATAATGATTCCTGCAGTGACAACGACCACGGAGGCCAGCATCCACGAAGTAGCCAAACTAATCGTAGAAAAGAACGTCAACCACATAGTCGTGGTAGACAACAATAAAATCCTTAAAGGAATAGTCACTTCCTTCGACATCACCCGGGCCGTGGCAAACAATAAAGAAAAACTAGAAGAAATAGTGGTCAGAAGAGTTTACACAGCAAAGCCAGACGACCCACTGGACGCAGTGGTAAAAGAACTGGAAACCCATAAGATTTCTGCACTACCAGTAATAGATGAGAAAAAGAAAGTTTTAGGAATAGTCACCAGCGAAGAAATATCCAAACTGGTGGCCAGGTAAGGTGGAAAAAATGAAGATAATGATAATATTTGGTTCCGATAGGGTAGGAGAGCCCATCACTGCAGATGTAATTCTAGAAAAAAAGGTGCCCTTCAATATTCTAACCGCCAAAATCGATAAAAAAGGCGGTGAAATGCTCATAGAGGCACCAGACGACAAAGCAGAGGAACTAATACAAGCGTTCAGAAGCAGAGGAATAAGGGTTGAAACCCGAAAATTTGTAGAAATACTCCCCCACAAGTGTATACACTGTGGCCAATGTTATTCAATCTGCCCCGTAGACGCAATAATATATGAGGATGATAAATCCATAACCCTAAAACAGGAGAACTGCATCGGCTGCCTACAATGCATCGACGCATGTCCCCTAGAGGCTATAACCAAGGTAAGCTGAAAAGGCCTTCAGTAAACGCTTAACCCCCCAAATTTTTTCCGACTCCTTTTTAGAGTAAAAGTCTAAATATACCTTCTTGATTACATATACTTGTTAAAAATTTTGGGGATGTATTCATGGTTATTGAAGGGGAAGAAATTATAAACTCTGCAATGGAAGCTACAAAACTGGTGGATAAGAACCTTAATGAGTTAAAGGTGATAATTCAAAACTTCACTGTCAAACTGAATGAGAAAGACCAAGAAATAAGGGTTAGGGAGGCAAAAATCCAAGAATTAGAAAACGCTAGGAGGGAGAAGGAGGCTCAGATAGAAAAACTTGTCAAGGAACTGGAAATTTCCAAGGAAAAGGTCTCCAAGAGCGAAGATGAAATTAGAAAGTTGGAAAAGAGCAACATGGAAATGAAACAGGAACTGCAGGGAATCCAAGAACAATTTTCAAAAATAAGCGAAATGTACCGCGAATTATCCAAAAAGAAAGACGAAGCCATAGGCATAAGAGAACTACTAACAATATATGTCACCCTACTGGAACAGGTTTTCGCAGGAATGCCTCACGCCAAAATACTCTGGCTACTCCACGGCGCAAAAAACACACTGAAGCGGGAGGAACTCGTAAAAACCTCGGGGGTCCAACCAGCAGTCATCCTAAAAAGCATATACGACCTACAAAATGCAAACTTAGTCACCTACGACATGAACTCCCAAAACGTAACACTAATCAAAAAATTGTACTAAACCAAATGGAAAAGGAGAAAAACGAATTAAGGTTAAATCCCAAAACTATACATTAATGATTACAACTGATATCGTAAGTTAGGCCTATTTCTACTTCCCCTCCAAATTTTTATTCTTCACAAATCGAAGGGCCCTTAATGCTTAAAGTGGTTTTGGAAGCCATTCAGGTTAATTGAAGCCATCTTTAGACAGTTATAATGATTTTTTGAATTTTAAGATTACGGGAAAAAATATTGCGGGGAGTCCTAATCTTTCCGTTTAATTTAAATTCGGGAACAGAATACCGTAGCGAAGAATAGTTAAAACTTTTTGATGAGGTGCAAAAATATGGAACCATTTCCTTGGTGGACAGACCAACAAAAAAAGTTCGCAGAAGAACTATATAAATTCGTGAATGAACACATACCAGCGGCGGAAAAGGCATTCTGGACAAGAAAATTTCCCATGGATATAGTGAAAAAAGTCCAAGAGAAAGGATACTTTGGGGCAGGCATACCGAAAAAGTATGGCGGGATGGAGCTTGGTGCCACTGGATGCTGCATAGCAGCTGAACAATTAGGCCGCCTCTACGCAGTGGGACATGTATTCGTTGTAAGTATGTTGGGAGGCTATCATCAGCTGCTGCACTTCGGCACCGAGGAGCAGAAGAAAAAGTGGCTTACTAAAATGGCTAAGGGCCAATTGGGAGCCGTGTGTATAACTGAACCCTTCGCTGGTAGCGATGCAGCCTCCGTTATGACTACTGCCAGAAAAGAGGGCGACGAATGGGTGCTTATGGGCAGAAAAAGGTTCATAACGGGCGCGGGACCAGCAGATAGGTACTTTGTTTATGCTAAAACAAGTGATGACCCCGAAGTTATAAGAAGGTACGGTCACCTTACAGCCTTCATAGTGGAGAAAGGAACACCGGGATTCTCACTGGAAAAAATTAATGAACTTATAGGGTTCGAGAATGTTCCTAATGGCTACTTAAACTTTGACGATGTTCGAGTTCCCGATGAAAACAGGGTCGGCGATGTGGGCGCTGGCTGGGCAGTAATGACAAGCGGACTAAACTTTGAGAGACTGGTGGGTTCCGCCGTGGTTGGCGGCGGATTGGAAGACATTATTAAAATGGTGATTTATTATACCAATAGGAGGGTCCAGTTTAAGCAGCAGACAAATAGATTCGTTAATAACCAGTTTAAGATTGCAGACATGATAACTTGGAACAAGCTAGCTAGGCTTATAACCTATTACACTGCGCTGCTGCTTGACAGTGGACAAAACGCAGCCGTGGAGTCCTCTATAGCCAAACTTTTGAACACGGATTACGCTATTCAAACCGGGTTAGATGCGGTGCAGATTATGGCTGGAGATGGATTGACAAAGTTTTATCCTGTGGAACGCCTGGTTAGGGAAGGCAAGATTGGACAGATTGTAGCTGGCACTAATGAAATTCAGAAGCTGATTATTTACAGGATGGGTGCGCTTAGCTATCTTGATATGCCGTTCAGGCTACGCATCGATCCTGAATTGGAAATCCCCATTTTGAGCTTGGACGATAGCCCCTGGAAGGGTAAAGAAATCACCGAGGAGGTTATGCTTAAGATTCTTGCAGAAGATTACAGGGTCAATCCAGGATTATACATGACAATCGAGGATTTACAAAAAGAAACTGGTTTAGGAAAGGAAAAAGTCCTAGAACTGGTTTCTGCACTTGAACAGAAGAAGCTGGTAGTCAATTTCAGGGACAGTCGTGGAAACATAATAATGTCAAAGGCAAACTATGAAGGACTCAGACGAGCATACCCACCTGAACACTATAGGTACTTCCCCAGCTGGTTTGACCCCGAGGAGCTTGGATTCTTCGGATAGAGGAGAACTGTGCTAAAGCCCAAACCCCAAAAAATCATCTACATCCACTTCTTTTTTGGTTCTTCGTTGAGGTCTAAACTAGTTTAATTAGGTTATGGGCCTTATTTTATTTGCATGGATTTTTTGGCTAATTTGAAGGTTCGCTTAGCTAGTTCCGATATTTGGCTATTGTTATAGCCCACGATGTAGCTTTCTATTCTGTTGTTTAGTGGTTTAATCCATTTTTTGGGCAAGTTTTTAGCGCCCAGAATAACGCCCAGTATTGAGCCTGTTGTTGCACCGTTGCAATCAGTATCCAAACCCCCCATGACACTCGTTGTAATGCTCTTTTCAAAGTCACCATCACCATAGAGGAGGCCCATTATAACCAGGGCTGCATTGTTTATGGTATGAACTGGGCTGTAACCACCATATTTCTCGTTTATCTTGTCCCATACGTTTTTCCATTCGCCATATTTTTTGCTCCATTTAACAGTATCCTTCACTGCTTCTGCAAGTCTTGACCGCTTGGGAATCTCGGACAGACCGATCTTAACAATTTTTTCAACATCGTCCGTTGCAAAGGCGGCGCTAATCATGGCGCTCACGAACATTTCTCCATATATTCCATTTTTTGTGTGAGAGACGCTGGCGTCCCTGTGGACCAGTTCGGCTGCTAGCTCCGGCCTTCCGGGTGTCACATAGCCCCAAGTGTCAGCTCTAATCTGGGCACCTATCCATTCTCTATAGGGGTTCAGGTGTAGGGCGGTCTGTGGCGGTAGGAGGCCATTAACGAGGTTTCTGTAGGCTACGCTTTCTGCTGTGTAAACCATATTGTAGGGAAGCAAGCTTAACCATGTTCTGCCAATATCCATTGTGCTAAAATTGAAGCCTAAGGATTCGAGCATGTGAAGATTTAGGATGGTGTAGTCTATGTCATCATCACGAGGCATGCCCTTTATTTGGCCCAGTAAGACCCCAGGGTTCATGAGTCGATATTTCAACCACACTGGAGCATTGCTAGGTAGATTGGGTACTGGTGGAAAATAGTTTTTGAGGGGGTAAGCTTCTGCTATTGTGAGCCACTCCTTGATTTGCTCCTTATTTAGGAACTCAGCGGGTTTTCCCAGAAGACAGCCCGCACATCTTCCCAGCCAGCCCCCTAAAACTTTGTTTAGAAGTTCCCTATCGGATATTTTAAGGTCAATGCTTCTTGGTCCCTGCGGTCTTTCATCTCTTATTGTGGGCAGATCTGAAGGTTCCGTATAGGGGAAGTCGGGTCTTAATTTGCATTTTTCCAAGGCCGCCAAAAGACCGCAGAACTCTTCGAAGCTTGCCTCTTCCATGCTACTCCTAAACCTCTTTTCAATTTCAGCGACATCGTAGCCTTCCTCTCTCTTTTGGATTATTTCCTCACCCAATAATCGCTTAAACTCTTCTAGCCTAACCATAATTCTTCAATCCTCTGGGAGGCAGATGGTGCTAAATGCTAACTTTTAGGTCTATTTTTTGTGTTATTCCTTCCAACGGATTTTATAACCGAATTAGCTAAAAATAATTCTATCTAATCTGTTTTAGGTATGTCCATTCTCTGTCTTGTTAGCCCTTTAGAAAAAAGAACAAGGATATTGACTTTTTGTTTTATTATTATAGGATGCCCTACCAAGATTCCATATTCTAAATGTTGTATTTTGGGAATTAGGTTTTGAACCATTTCTTCGAGCTAGTGGACAGAAACTCGGCTCAGAAAACAACCATTACAAAATTTCGGCACCCTTTTTGTGGGTGTAATTTTGTAGACTTTTAGTGGAGGAACAAAAAAAGATGGGAGGCTTAGAGCATGGCGCCTAGTTGAGCTGCGGCGCGAGACACATCCACATATGAGCCTTGAGTGTCGCCTTGTGGTGTTACATACGCCATTAGGAGGGCTCGGTAACGGGCTGTGGCCATTATGATGTGGCCCATTCCTGAAACGTTTGTGGCCACTAGGCGTTCATCCGTAGCGGATAGGGTTGAATATTTTATTCCCTGCACCAAGATTGCTGGTTGCTTTTCTCTCCATGCCGATATTAAGTTGGGTGCGTCGGGCACCACATTCCAATTATCGGTTTGGTACATTACTTGACCGTCCAAGGTTAGTATGGCAACGGCGGTCACGTTAGGATTTTTTGCTTGGAGTTGTTGGACTATGTAGTCGAAGTTTGAGGACATGGCTTTCCACACCTTTGTTGGATAAAATTCAAAAGGTTCTTTAAGTTAATTATCGTTAATATTGGATAAAAACTTTACGTGTATATTAGTAGCTGGTCTCTGGTGGCTTACAACTTGAAAAACGACGCAGTTGAAGAATGTGAGGAGGGTGTGTTAATCCGTGTTCTTGTGAAGGCGGGGGCACCACGTCTCAGATGTCCTGTGGGATTGGAGGAGGGGCTTGTTATGGTGGAGGTGCACTCTCCACCGGTGGGTGGTAGGGCTAATAGGGAATTGGTTAAGGCTTTCGCCAAGTTTTTGGGAGTGTCTTCAGGCAGTGTTAGTATTGTTAGGGGTTTTAAGGATAAAGAGAAGGTAATTCGAGTGTTGGGGGTTTCAGTCGAATCAGTTAGGGGAAAGCTGGGAACTTAGTGTTTTTGTTACAAAATTTTGGGGTTTTTTAAGAGTCACTGTTTTCTTCCTTTTCTTTTTGGGTTTTGGGTTGGGTTTTTATTTGTGCTTGGTACATTTCTATGATTTCTTTTACTGTGGTGGCTTCTTCGGGGCTTTTGTCGTCTCTCCATTTTCCGGTGAATCTTGGGAATCTTACTGCGATGCCGCTATCTTTTTTTATTGCGTCTAGGGCGGTGGTGTGTACTTGGCTGAGGGTGTATTCAGAGCCTATGATTTCTATTACTTGTCCGGGTGTGAACCATACGTCGGCTTTTAGTTTGGAGTCTACTCGGGGGTGTTTGTGGTCTATTTTGTATTTTTTGAGTCTTTCGGGCATTTCTTCAAGATCTGTGTCGCTGAAGCCTGTTCCAACTTTGGATATGGTTGTGAACATGTCTTTTTCTTGGTCATACACTGCGACTAGTAGTGCGCCGTATGTTCCTGCCCTTTTCCCTCTCCCCATGAATGCTCCCACTATTACGGTGTCTATGGTGTCTATCATTTCAGTTTTGTATTCCCGTTTGTACTTTATCCATTTGAATCCTCGGCTCCCCGCCTCGTATATGGAGTCAGGCTGTATGGATTTAGCCATTAGGCCCTCGCATCCCTCCTCTATCGCCTTCTCAAAGAAGATCTCCATGTCCTTGGAGTTTTCCACAACTTTGGCTTCTACGGGCTTTATTCTCTCATTTTTCTTGGTTATTTCTTCAAGCTTTTTCCTTCTCTCGGTGTAGGGTTTTACTGTGTAGTCTGTTTTGTCGACTAGAAGCACATCAAATAGGTTTAGGCTTGCTGGAAACTCTTCCACTGCCTCTTTTATTCCATATTTTCTTCTGCGACGCATCAGTGTCTGGAAGGGTAATAGTTCTCCGGTCTGAGGGTCAAAGGCCACTATTTCCCCCTCCACAATGGCCCTGTCGGGTTTGATGTTGTTTTTTATTAGTTCTGCTATGTCTGGGTACTGTTCTGTGATGTTTTCTAGTCGGCGTGAGAATAAATTGACTTCTCCATTATTTTTGTGTGCCTGCACCCGTTCCCCATCTAGTTTGTATTCTACAGCGCATCTGCCCCCCATCTTCTCCAGAATTTCCTCCGGCGAGGAGAGCCTCTGTGCAAGCATCATTCTAATAGGACTCCCTACAGATATCTTAAAGTTCTTCACCGCCTCCAATCCTTTGGTGGCCACTGTTTTTGCCACCAGTCCCAGGTCGGAACTAATGTTGAAGGCTCTTTCAAGAATGGCTCGGTTTTCCTTATCTCCAGTGTAAGTGATTGCTAGGGCGTCTAGTATAGTGTATTCAGCAATACCTAACCTTAAAGCTCCTATAACCATGCGGATAATATATTTGGCCTCTTTGGGTGTTCCGTCGAGCAGAAGCCTGGAGAGCAGTTTGAGTTTAGCTTCAACGGATCCCGCTCCCGTAGCCCTTGCTATTTTATCAAGGGTTTCATATACGTCCAAGACTTCAAGAGGCTTCTGTTGAAGAGACCTTTGCTTCTTGGATTTTAAAATCTGCTCTGTTACTAACCCTAAATCTCCTGCTTTTTTCAGCTTCTCCTCAACTTCACTAACCTTATGACCCGAAGCCATTGCTACACTCCTAACCGCCAACTTTTCAGCTAATCCTAACTCTATGGGAACGAATAAAGGATAAAGTCTGCCAGTAGTGAGATACACTACCTTGTCTATGAGCTCTGTGGGGGTCTCCCTAAAAAGCTGAACTAGGAGATCAGTCATTTCCAAGCGTTTAGATGTTTCCTCAATTTTTTCGTAGAAATCAGCTATTATTGAGAACTTCATTTCCTCTCCTCTCCGTTACAAAACGGCCCACAAATCTTTGTGGCTACTGTTTGAGTTTTGATTTAAAATAATTTTCTCTACCTGCGAATAACAATCTATACTTATATAATAGCTTCTATGTTTTCTAAACATCCCAAAAAGGGGAAATAACACTTAAATTTTGAGAATCACAGTTTGAGAGTAACCACATGACGATTCCAAAAACTTGTATGCGGATATTCTTTTAGAAATGGTTCACATGAAGGGAAAAAATTTGAAACTGAAGGTAAAACTGGTAGATATTTTAACAGGCTACAAGGTCGTTATCCTCAACAAAAGTGACGCCATGAACTTCGGAGTCAGACCACACGATCGAATAAAGGTTAAAACATCCCAGAAAGATTTAACCGCCATAGTAAACATAACAGACTCCTACGTGGAACAGGGAGAAATAGGAATAACCCCCGCCATAAAGGAAATATTCAACGCTCAAATAGGAGACACAGTAGAAATAGTAGCCACAAGCATACCTTTATCCATGGAGTATATCCACAAAAAAATGGCTGGAAAAAGTCTAAACCAAAAAGAAATACATGCCATAATAAAGGACATAGTTGATGGAAACCTAAGCGAACTAGAAATAGCCGCATTCGTGCTCGCACAACAATTCCTAGGAATGAGTACAGATGAAATAGAGTATCTCACCCGCTCCATGGTTGAAACAGGAGAAAAAATCGATTTCGACGAGCCAGCATTCGACAAACACAGTATAGGAGGAGTCCCGGGAAACAAGGTTAGCCTTCTAATTGTTCCCATAGTCGCAGCAGCGGGTCTACTAATTCCAAAAACCAGCAGCAAGGCCATAACCAGTCCAAGCGGAACAGCAGACACCATGGAAGTCCTCGCCCCAGTGAGCTTTAGTACGGAGGAGCTAAAGGAGATAACTAAAAAGACTAGGGGAGCCATCATCTGGGGTGGATCACTGAATCTAGCACCCGCAGACGACTTAATAATACAAGTTGAGCACCCCCTGAGAATAGATCCCACCTCTCAAATGATTGCTAGTATCATCGCGAAGAAGTACTCGGTAGGAATTGACAACATGGTTCTAGACATTCCAGTAGGGGCGGGAACCAAAATGGAAACCATAGAGGAAGCTGAAAAATTCGCAAACCTGTTTGTTGAGATAACTAAAAGATTAAAGATAACAACCTATTGTGCAATCACCTATGCGGGACAACCTGTGGGACACGCTGTGGGCCCAGCATTGGAGGCCAGGGAGGCTCTGGAAGCACTGATGGGGGGAGGCCCAACCAGCCTGGTTGAGAAAGCTACGGCTCTTGCGGGGCTTCTCTTAGAACTGGGGGGCGTGGCGCCGGAGAATAGGGGTCAGGAATACGCCAAGGAAATATTGAGAAGCGGAAAGGCGTTGAAAAAGATGCGGGAAATAATTGAAGCTCAAGGGGGAGACCCAAACATAAAGCCAGAGGACATACCCATAGGCAAATATGTAGCTAGCCTCGAAGCTAAAGCCGACGGCTACGTGACCCAAGTAAACAATAGAAGCATAACCAGAATTGCCCAAGCCGCCGGCGCACCACGTGATAAAGGGGCAGGAGTTGTTCTGAACCACAAGATTGGTTACAAAGTGTCTAGAGGCGACACATTACTCAGTATATATGCAGAAAAGGAGAGCAAACTCCACGAAGCTACTGCCATAGCAACAAGAACTGTACCCATAATAGTTGAGGGTATGCTTCTCCAAAGATACCCAAAAATTGGAAGAGGAACATAAGCTGAAAAAGATCTTATTTGTGGAGAGCCAAGAAACCACATAAAAATCCATAATATATCATTCCATAGCCAAGCCTCAAATTAAAGTGAGCAGATCAATATTCCCCCCATTGATGGGAATAGCTTGATTACGCCTCGCAAAAGCTGTTAAACTTTCAGTCTTACCTGTTTCTAACTCGTGCTAGGGTTGATGTAGAGAAAATTGTTTATACTACTTTCAACTTTAGATGGGAAGGGTGATTGCTTTGAAATCTAAGAAGGGAGCCAGAGTCATTGTGGAAACCTGTATGGGGGTTAAGCCCGGAGAAAGGGTGTTGCTTGTCACTCAGGAAGGTTTTGAGGAAACTGCAGGGATACTTGCTTCTGAGGTTTCAGTGTTAGGAGCTAAGCCAATTATTAAGGTTGTTAAGGGCTCGGAGATGGAGGTTGAACCCCCAAAAGAAGTTGTGAATTTGATGCTCTCAAGCGAAGTTATATTGGCTGTGTTAGATTTAAAGTACCTTCAACTATTTGCCCACATGGATGCGCGGGCCAGAGCTACTGATGCGGGGGCTAGAGTGGGCCTTGTGCCATTTATACTGTGGGATATAACGGAGGAAGATGTTTTAAGAATAAAGGATCTTACCGAAAAGCTTGCCAAAATTATGGGTAAGGGCAAAAAGGCACACATAACTACAGCTCTGGGAACGGATGTAACTATGTCTATTGAGGGGAGGCCGATTCAACAGTTGAAGGCGGTTTTTAGAAATCCCGGGGAATGGGGCGCCGTGCCTTTTTATGCAGAGGCTGCTGTGGCACCAATAGAAGGCACCGCTCAGGGTAAAGCGGTAATAGATGTTTTCTTTGAGAAGATTGGAGCTATAAAACAGCCTATGGAGTGGACGATAAAAAACGGAAGACTGGTGGAAATAAGTGGGGGGAAGGAGGCTGAGATGTTGAAGCAAATCATTAGGGAAGCAGACGAAAATGCTACCAATATAGCGGAGCTGGGTGTGGGCACCAACCATATTTTCAAGAACTTCACAGGAACCATTGGAGATAAGATGGTACTGGGCACAGTACACCTCGCTATAGGGAAAAGTATCAATATTGGGGGTAAAGTTATGAGCAACATTCACCATGATGCAGTGATTAGCAAGGTGACTCTTGAAATTGACGGAAGAAAAATACTTGACAACGGTAAATGCCTAATCTAAACAAACAAGTAGCAGTCCATCACGGTTCCTCTTATACTACCTATTTTTTAAACGAGGAAACAGACACATGCTTATTTTTTGTGTGAGGCGTTCTTCCAAACTACTATGTTGGATTTTGGATTTGTGAATAGGGATTCAGAAAGTGCAACCTTCCCATGGCTCAGAAACAAGAACATATGTCCATGGAAAAACAGGTCTATTGCCTTTTCCATTTTTAAGTTGGGATAAAGGTTATAAATTTGAGATTAATTGTCTGTCTGAGATTCTCTGAGCGGAGGACAATTGTTTGGCGGTTGGCATATTTAGATTCAGAGGATTCTACGAAGAATCGGTTTGGGATATCTTCAAGACTTTAGATTTGGAGGACAAGATTTTCAATTATGATACAATTGTGATTAAACCCAATTTTGGAAGCCTTCACCTTGGCTACCCAGCTCCGATTCAGGAGAGTATAGCAACCGATCCCAAACTGGTAACCGCCCTTGTCAAAATTTTAAAGAATAACGGCGTGGGAAGAGTGATAGTTGCAGAGAGCGGAATGTATGGAGTTAAAGTAGACAGAGTGTATGAGGCCTTTGGACTAACAAAGAGTATTCCAGAAATTGGCGGTGAACTATACAATATAGATACGGGAGAATTTGAAAAAGTGGAAATAGGCGGAGTCGAAGTAAATTTGAGCAAGGTGTTTAGCGACTGCGACTTCATCATTAATGTTCCATCAATGAAAACCCACATCCTATGCACAGTATCCCTCGGAGCGAAAAACATTGCGGTGGGTTCCATTGATTTTGAGTCAAAGGCCAAAATACATAGAGAGGGAATACACCGCCTAATTGCACTTCTGGCCCAGAAGCTGAATCCCGGACTTACAATAATTGATGGAATAGTTAGCCACGAGTTCCTTGGACCAACCTGGGGCCTCCCAAGAAAGACCAACCTGCTAATTGCAGGTGACAACGTCATATCTACAGACAGTGTGGCCGCAACCATAATGACCATTAATCCCAGGGAGGTTGAGCATCTCAGAATCGCAAGCGAACAAGGATTCGGCGAAGTAGACATAGAAAAAATCGAGATACGAGGAGAAAAACTGGAAAACGCTATAGTTCCAGATTTCAAACACTGCTGCAGAATAGAAGAAGCAGGAGAGTACTATTCTCGAGCCATGGGAATCGACGGCAAAATGGAAATATGCGGAACAGATTACTGCTCGGGCTGCCTAAACGCAACAGTAGGCATTGTGTGGGTGGTCACCAACTACACCGAAGGGGAGACAGAACCCTTCACACTGGTTATGGGAACAGATGGAGAAGTTCCAAAAAATACCCGTGGAAAAGTATACATTGTGGGAAACTGCCAAGCCAAAAATAAGGAAAAAGGAGTATTTCTCCCAGGCTGCCCACCAAGTGGACAGGATTTTTACAAGATTTTCTTAGACCAGTGCCTAAGTGAGGAAGCAAGAAGAAAAGCTATAGAGGGACAAGAAAAAAGGAAAGCCTCCAAAGAGCGAAGGCTGCCCCCCATGAAACACACACTTAAATACTACTAAAAAGAGTGTGTAACACGAAAAGTTTTCAAAGTTTTGACACTTCCTTGAGCTTTAAGTTGGGGTTATTCTATCTGACGATTTTTTAGGGGGAGTCCACGACTTAATTTATGGTTTAAATTGGATGTGCTAGCTTAAAAAGTTAAGATAATATTCGATTTTTTCTAATTATCATAGAGAACTTTGGAATTTGTACTAATTTTATTAAGGGTTCTGTAAATATAAATTCTGCACTAATATGTAAATTATTATTTAAATATAAAGTAATTATAATGTTATATTTATGTTAAAAATTATATTTTTTAAGTAATTTGAATAAAATATATTTTTTTATCTTTTTTATAATGATATATTTTAAATAATTTAAATATTCTTTTCCCAAAAATATATATATTAAAAACACAATAAAAGAATAAAGCTTCCACCATGAAGCTTGAAAAAAGAAGGAGGACAAGAGAGGAATGGCTAAAAAAGCTAAAGAAGTAGTCGAAGCAGCTCCGAAATTCAAGCAGCCATGGCTGGGATTCCTAATATTCGGAACAGTACTAATGATGGCATACATCGTGTACCAATGGTTCCTCCACCCAGTGTGGGGTCTCGCAACACACATGGTCAAATACAACGCGATGGTTATGGCATTAGGGTTGGAGGGCATCCTAGGCGCAGAAGGTTTGAGCCTCGGCCTTCTACTATCACTTAACAATCCAATGTACATTGCCCTTTATCCTCTGGGTTATATTGTCGACTGGATACCATACTTCATATTCTGCATCGTGTGGGTATTCACTATCGCCTTCCTAACCCTCTGGGTACCAATAGCACCCCTGAAGAGACAGCCTTGGGCGGGCCTCGGAGTATTAGCCGCCTCAGCGATTCTAGCATTTATAACTTGGTACATATTAGCAATTATTGTGGGAATGAAGGGTTACGAAATGATCCTTCTGGGCACTGCAGGCTTCTTAGTATTCCCGATTTGGGTTACGCTCTTTAACTATTGGCCCTTCGCAACACCCAAGAGGATGGGAATGCATCCACTAATCAAGGGAGCAACCTACGCCACAATATCCTGGATACTCGCCATTGTAATATATCATGTTATAAACAAGATAATCTGGGGAGTATATGGAGTTCAAAGCGCGTTCACACAGTACGTTATGGGTATACCGTTGATGCCGTTGCTTCCCTTTGAGCCTTATGACTATTGGGTTTCTCTTCTCTTAAGCATCATCGTTGGAGCAACAATCATCAGCATCATCAATCCATGGGCAGGAAAAATACCTCAACCTAAGAGAGGTTTACTACTCTTCCTAATCGCAATTGTACTGGGAGTCGCCATGTGGTTCATCATCACCTTTGCTTTGAATCCCTCATCGCAAACCTTGCTAATTTCGGGAGCCGTACCATGGCTATTCACATTCACATATACCAGCCATGCGGTGGTTGCGTCTTATGTAGCGTTCCCATTGGTAACACTGTTAGCTGGGCAGCTCGCCTTCCAGATGTGGCCATGGAATAGATGGGGCACTAAAGGAAACATAGGCCTAGTGATTACTGCTTTCATAGTGGGCACAATAATATACTACCTGTTTATGATTAATCCAGGATGGGCCATCCCACTCATGGGAGGAAACCTAGTAGTACCAATGAGCGGCCTTGAAGCGCTGTACCTATTCTTCTGGGGAGTTGGTTCCATGATACCAGCATATACGTATCTTTTCATTGTGTTTGGGCTTTACTTTGAGGGGCTTGCTGAGTTCGTTGGGCACGCTTTACTGTTTGCTTGGCTTTTGACTGTGGTGCTTTTCGGGCTGCTGGCTTACGAGGCCTTCCATCGCTGGCCGTGGGGATAGACTCACAATACCCCATTTTTTTATTCTTTTTTTCTTTTTTCTGCCTCGTTCCTGACGTATCCCACAATTAGGGATGTGGATTTTACGTTATACAGGATAGACTCTTTCTTACCGTTGGTTTCTGTATCTTTTTTCGTGTTGGTTGAGCTCTATTTTCTGTTTTTCTTTTTCCGATGTTTGGATTCTACACGGTTTACCCCACTTTTTGTTGAGATGCGGGAATTTTGCTTGTTTAGTGTAACTTGGGTATTTGTTTTAGGGTTTATGGGAGGGGAACTGTTTTTAGCCTGTTTATTACTAATAAGTATTAGGTGTATTGTTGTTTTTGGCTTATGAAGGTTTAGGTTGAGGGTTCGTGAATGGTTCAAGCTAAGGGGAAAAATATTGTCATTGGTATAGATAACAGTTTTAGTATGATTAGGTATGGTGATGTGAGGGTTTCATCGCGTATTTGGGCGCCTGGGGAGGAGAGTGTGTCGAATATCTTGGAGAAGTATTATGTTCCTCTTTCTTCGGAGGGTGTTAGGCGGTTGAAGGAAATGTTGAGTGTTCCGGATAGGTTGGTTAAGAGGTGTGCTGGGGCTGTTACTGCTGCTATTTTGACTTTTGATGATATGCTTAGGAAAAAGATCGGTAGTCTTTTTTCGGTTTTCTTTTTTAACGATGATGTTTGGCCGGATCGTAAGAATAGGGAATTAGCTATTTTTAAGACTGCTAGGGAGGATGCTCCTGAGGCGATTATTGCTATGCTGGATCGGGGGTTGAATTGTAGGGGTGGCACCAATCTTAGTGGGGCTGTTGAGAGGGGCGTTGAGCTTGCGGAAATGATGATTGAGGAGAACCATATTGTACCGGTTATTTTTGTTTTGATTTCGGATGCCGCGCCCTATGAGAAATCTGGTGATACTCCGGAAAGGTTTCTGAAGACTGTGAAGGATCTTCTGGGAAGGAGGAGGGACATTCATCTTAACTGTCTCAGCATAGGTAAGGATGCACACCATGACCTATTTAAAGAGGCTGCAGTTATTGCGGGTGGTAAGAGTCTTGCTTTATCTTCGCCGGATCTTGGCCAAATTACTAAATGGATGAAAGAACTGTACTAGGGTGCTTCTCCCAAAACTTGGAAAAGCGAGGCTCTCTTTGACACTTGACTATGTTTATTTTAGGGGTTTCCCATTTAGAGGATAGTGGTCGGAAAAACCCTCCGTGGGGATTTTCGGGCGCCGATTTAGGCGACCCCCATTGACACTTCAATTTAAGGAGGGTAACCGCGCCACC
>CAZECW010000099.1:0-36277 GCA_964510585.1 uncultured archaeon
CCCCATGAGGGTGCCAAAATAGACGCCGTTCCCTTGAGGGAAGGGCGTGTTAACTGGGTGATGGCACACCCATTGCTTCGAAGGCTCCCGATGAGCCAGAAGCAAGAATCTCCCGACTTTAGTCGCGGAGAGTGTCAAAAACGGAGTCTCCGAATTCTTCGAGCTCGTAGTCAAATTGTAGACCTGAAGTTAGATCCATATCTGCCACCACATAGCGTAGCAGGGCGCACCAAGGGCGGCCGCCAACTCTTCCAAGCTTCTCCTCTATGCATGCTTTACAGGCATCTTTAAGATGACAATTATAAATAGTGCACTGCACTTGGTCTTCGCCCACCAGCTCATAGTCAAAGTCGGGAAGTATTTTACCGGTTCTTATTCCCTCATGAGCCTTTTTCACTGCGTCTGCAACACTGCTTACAGATTCCAATTTTCCCTCAGAGGCTAATCTTATGCTTTCTGCAGTCTTGCTGGTTGCGAGGCGTGTACTGGTTCCAGTTCCACCTTGAAGAGTCGACTCGGCTTTAATCAAACCATACAGAAGCGCGCAGTAACCTTGAGGATACCTGTTGAGATTTTTAACCACGTAGTCCTTGGCCTGATCAACGCTGTTAATGTCCCCTGGCGGATTTTCACCTAGTTTCCGGGACTCAAACTCTGCAATATATTTGGAAGCGAGTTTATTGAATACTGCCCCATACATTTTTTCCTGATTACCCACAAAGTAGTGCAAAACCGCAATAAGTTGATGTGCATCAATCTCCTTAGGAGAGTGCTCACTCATCGACAATCCAGCTCACCTAAATTAAATTACGTAAAAAAGTAATTAAAGTCTTCCATAAACTAAAATAGTAGAAAAACTTGACCCACAACAAAAGATCAGGTAAATGCATTTGTCCTAAAAAGGAATAACCCCAAAGAAACACTCCCCTAAAACAAACAATTAGCATAGAAGTCTAACTTTCCAACCCAGAGTTAACTTGAGCAACCTTGAGTCTCCCACATTAATTTCACAGTAGGCTTCCATCCGAGAATCCCATATAAAGCGGACATATCTATCTCACTGCCATTTAGATGCAAATATTCCCACTGGTGTTTGTAGCCCGACCTCTTGAAATTCAAAAACAAAATTAGGAGACATCAAACCCAATAACAATGGATCCCAGTTCCGGTTTATTCTCCTCCCCAAGCAACCCCTTCAAATACCCGTCACCAGCACGATTACAGAAGGCCAAAACCGCATTTTTAACCCCAACTTCCCTCTCCAACCGATCCATTTTGAATCCTCTACTAACAAAAAGCGTTGGAAACACCTTCTCCCCCCTCAGCTTCCTCACCCTCTCCGGAAAAATAACGAGATTCCTCCCAAAAACGCGAACCTCCTCACCGAATTCAGATTTAACCCGATCAACATCATCGGTTATAAAACCAACAATGATTTCCCCCTGCCGCAAAACCACATGCGGACCGCTAGGCCACTCAAACCCCATGTCAGTAGAACATGCAACCACCACCTCCTTGGACAGCGCTTCCCGAAGCCCCTCATTAAAAATACGACAACCAACCATAACACACTCCTCCGCCGCCAACTCACACCGCAGAAGAGAACTACGCTCAACATCATCCAAAACCCTAACCTTCCTCACACCAGGAACCCTCTCCAGAAAAGTAAGAACACCATTTACCCGATTCAACGTATCAGACACCAAGATACTACACCAAAAATTTCGCTTAATTCACAAGAAAACCTGAAATTCCTTTTTACAATTTTGTAAGAATGCAAAGCTCATCGAGGTTCGCCGCGAAACAAGCTATCACACTTTCCAAGGCGCATCAGCAAAAGCTGTTTTAAATATTTTTCGAATTTATCCGTCTCAACAACACGAAAAACAAAATTAATACCCTCCAAGAAAGACAACAAAAAATTCCCCAAAAATTTAAAGCAATGCAGATAGAAAAAAATAACAATAAAAACTTAAAAGCAAAGCCAACAAAAGCGGAAATCTTTTAAACGTTCTAAATAGAATAGAATTTAACACGTACAAACCAAAAACCAAATACACATTAAAAAAGGTAATGTGGGTGATTTTGAAAATGGATTGGGGAATGAAAAACAGATTATCCCGAATAATAAACCCAAAAACCGGACACACCGTCATGCTAGCAGTAGACCATGGTTATTTTCAGGGGCCTACATCCGGTCTGGAGCGTCCGGGTGAGGTTATTACACCGTTGCTTCCTTGGGCTGATGCGGTGATGCTTACTCGGGGTGTGCTTCGCAACACCATTGATGCCAGTATTCCTAATCCGGTGGTGCTCAGAGTTAGTGGTGGTACCAGTATTCTTAAGGACGATTTGAGTAATGAGGATATCACTACCTCAATGCGCGATGCGGTTAGACTAAACGCTGCGGCGGTTGCTCTCTCAATATTTGTCGGTTCACCCAATGAGAAACAAACCTTGGTGAATCTGGCGAAGCTGGTTGATGAGGGTGAAGAGTATGGTATGCCAGTTTTGGCTGTTACCGCTGTGGGTAGGGAAATGGTGCGTGACGCTCGTTATCTAGGTTTGGCTAGTCGCATCGCCGCTGAGCTTGGGGCAAGCATAGTGAAAACCTATTATTGCGAGAACTTTGGGAAAGTGGTGGAGGGCTGCCCTGTTCCCATAGTTATTGCAGGCGGTAAAAAGATTCCTGAGCCCGAAGCATTGAAGCTCGCCTATAATGCTATTCAGGAAGGTGCGGTGGGCGTCGACATGGGTCGAAACATATTTCAGAGTGAAGACCCTGTTGCAATGATTCAAGCTGTTCGCTCCATTGTTCAAGAGGACTATACGCCGGACGAGGCTCTTGAGCTTTTTAACAGTTTGAAGGGAAAAAGGGGACAACCATAGAAAGTTTTCAAAAATTTAGGCAACAATACTCTTTTTATAATTTGTTAAAGGGGAGATTGCTTTTGCGCGTTGCGATGTATTACAATAATAATGATGTTCGGCTTGAGGAGATGCCCAAGCCTAAGATTGGTCCGGGCGAGATTCTGGTTAGGGCAATGGCCTGTGGTATTTGTGGTAGCGACGTTATGGAGTGGTACCGGGTTAAGAAGGCCCCCAGAGTTTTGGGCCACGAGATGACTGGAGAGTTTGTTGAGATTGGAGCCGGGGTGAAAAATTATAAGGTTGGGGATAGGGCTTTTGTTTCACATCATGTTCCTTGCAACACTTGTCGGTACTGTTTGAATGGTTTTCATACGGCTTGTGAGACTTTGCATACTACTAATTTTGATCCTGGTGGTTTTGCTGAGTTTGTTCGTGTTCCTCCCCTTCAGGTGGATCGGGGTATTTATCTTTTGCCTGACGATATGAGTTATGAGGTTGGGACTTTTATTGAGCCTCTGGCGTGTTGCATTAGGGGGCAGAGGCAGGCTAGGGTTAGGCCGGGTGACTCGATTTTCGTTATTGGGACTGGCATTTCTGGGATTTTACACATTATGTTGGCCCGCAATCTTGGTGCCGGAATGATTATTGGATGTGACATTAGTAAGTATCGCCTTGATGCTGCCAAGAGGTTTGGTGCCAATGCGGTCATAGACGCTAAAGATGAGAATGTTCCCGCGAGGCTTAGAGAGGTTAATGATGGTAGACTCGCCGATAAAGTCTTTGTTTGCACAGGTGCAGTTAAGGCTTCAGAGACTGCTTTGAAATGTGTTGATAGAGGTGGAACCATTCTTTTTTTCGCGGTACCCGAGCCCACAATTAACCTCCCGGTGAACTTTAATGAAATGTGGCGAAACGAAATCACTCTAACTACCTCATACGGTGCTAGTCCAGCTGACCTGGCGACTTCGCTTGAGCTTCTGCGTACAGGTAACCTGAATGTTAAGGATATGATTACTCACAGGTTTGGTTTGGCCGAAGCTGGTGAAGCATTTAGGCTTGTTGCCAAAGCTGAGAACTCCCTCAAAGTCATTATAGAGCCTTACCGATAATTTCCATGTTTTTACTTCTATTCTTTTTGAAGCTACGGAAACTTGGAGGGATAGAAAATTAGGTACTCTAAAAACTATTCTATATCGGACGCATATGTCCCGAATGTGGATATGCATTTTATGTGTGTTTTATGAATGTTAAGGGGTCTTTCCTCATAAAATTGCTTTCTGTTCCTCTAAAATTCTGTTTTTGAGGGGCGCAAGGAATTACAGGCTAATATGTCAACTTTCCTCCCTAAAGACTAAGTCTATCTTCAATCCTGCAAGGTCGAGCAAACTTTTTCTCCCTCAAATTCAACCAAAATATCAATATCACTGTCTTCCCTCTCTTCCCCTTAGCAAAAGAATCAAAAATAGACGCGCTTTTCACACCATAGCGTCTCAGTATAGGAATTATTTTCTCTTTTATTTTTTTTCCAACTCTTGAACTCTTTTCATATCCACCACATAATTTATACCTACATCTTAATACTACAAAGAAGGTTTGTTTGATAAATCTAACGAGGAGCACTCTTCTATAAGTGGTTTGAAAAAATTCAAAAAAGACGTCTGTGTCCTACCAAAACCCTGATAGGATAAAGAAAAGAGTTCACACATAATGGTTCTAAGTAAAATCTTGTAGATGTGAACCCCACTAACATCGAATAAAAAAATGATAAAGGACTAACATATAATAACATCGCTTATTTAATACAGGTGGCCACTAATTTCCATCATGAGAAATGTAATAAGTACAAGAGGATATGATTCAGTTTTAGTTTTCGCTCTACGAAACCTCCAACTAAACTAATAGGGGGGAACGCTATTCTCCCATTTACAAATAACAAATTCATTTTGGTGGCAATCCATTGGGAATCCTACCTATCCAAACCTACTAATCTTGTTCATATAATTGCCTAAGCTTTTTTAGGTAAAAGTATGGGGGTAGTAGGATTAAACTAACGGCTATGATTGTGAGAATGGAAGTGTTTGTGCTAGTTAGAGGGATTATTTGAAATATTCCACTGTACACAATTAGTAAGATCGAACCTGCAATTATTTGGAAGATGATTGTGGAACTTATTGTTAGTCTCTTTTTCCAAGAACTTTTTGTGAGTAAGGAGTGAATTTTTGCCCAAGTATCATGGAAATATTCATGTTTGGACATCCCTAAAAAGGGACGGATTAGTCCAGCAAGTATAGGAAGAACTATAGTAGCTAGGATGGTAGCTGTTGCACCGGTGTAAAATAGGCTAAAGTATTGTTGAGAATCTACTGGAACAATAATGAGAGGCCTGTATCCTAATAAAGCCCAAACAGGATAAGGAAGTGAGTCTAGGTATAATTGTTCTACGTAGAATCCTATAGGCGTGAACCTTACTAGCACTGAATGCAGAAATACCAAAGGACCAGTATATGATAACAGCGCATATTTAATACAGGAGGTGAGAATAACTCCCGTCAAGAGAAGAAAAATAAGTACGATGAAGTAATATACAGTTTTGGTTTTCACTTTACAAACCCTCCTTTTAAATTAATAAAAAAGGATGGAAGAATGGTCTTCTTCCATTTTGAAAGTACGTTCAGGTTGGCGGTGTTCCACCAGGAATTCCTCATATACATATCCAAGTATCCCAACATCCGCATTCATTGGCAATTGTACTGTACAGGTACTGCAGGTCATACGCTTTTATGGGGTCAATGGGTAGTGGTGAATCATACCAGGGAGGTGTTGCACCAATCACGCCACCAGTTGCAGTTACATAGTACCAAGCTATAGTTGGTATAACATCGGGAACCGGCGGATAATACCAAATTGCACCTGTTGGTGGGCTTACTGGATAATGAACATACTCATAAAACCGAAATCCCCACACTGGATCTACCGATCTATTTTGCTGTTGGGCAAGAAGAATTTTGTTAAAAAGATCCATAGCTACTTTACCTGGTTCGAAGGTGGCTGCAGCTAGATAATAGCTGTAATTCCGAGGATGGCCCCAAAGATTTTATGGAACGGTTCGGGGATAAAATCGGCGAGAAGGACGATAGCTATGCTAGCTGAACCGCTTATGAATCCAGCAAGTCCCGTATAGGTAGGATCTCCAGGAACTTTTATAGCCCATGCGAACCAGATGTTTTCTTCTAGGTATGTGAAGTGGGTGTATGCGAATACGTCATATCCATAAAATATGGGGACGAGTACGAACCACCACCATTGCCAGACCCATATCCAGCAGATGAGTGGGGTTCTGCTGATTCTTATGTAGGGGTCGCTGATTACTGTTCCGTCGCTGCTGTATAATGTTATTTTTAACACGTTTTGCGTGGTTCCGTTTATTTCTAGTGAGTATTCTCTGTATATTGATGTTACTTCTGTTCCGTTGACTGTTTTTGTGGTGCTCCATTCTCTCACTATTTCGCCCTGTTCTACGATGAGGTTTATGTTTTGGAATTCCTCCTCTATCTTTGGCTGTCTTTGTTGTTCTTGGAGCATGTTTTTCTGTGATAGTAGTTTGTCATAATCTGCGAAGATTTTTGATTGCTTCGGGTTCTCTCTCAGAAAGGAGAAGAACAGTTGGGCTACTGTTTCGTTGCTGGGATTACTCATCATTGTTGTGTATATAGTTGAATTCTTCATCAGCCACAGGTTGAAGTCCAGACTCAGGCTTTTCATAGCCTCCTCCATTTTTATATCAATTATCGACATGGGTGATGTTTCTTTGGAATATTCTTCTAGGGTATTTATTTCATTTAATTGTTTTTGGTTTGCGACTAGTATTAGAGGACTGATGTTGTCTGAGATTTGGACCTTGGAGAGCGAACCTATGATGCCTACGCCTAAGCTGAGAAAAATGACCACAAAACAAATGCAGAAGACTGCTTTGAGAGTTCTTCCCTGCACCCTTGATTCCTCCTTCTCTGAAAAACGCATAATTTACTCATTTTTACGCAAAACTTGTATATATATCGGAAATCCAAGTGAAAGCTTAGCGTAAAGTGAGAGGTTTTGCGGGCAACATTTTGTGCATTTACCCCAATAGGTTTTAGATTTTCTGAATTTGTTTTTTTATTTGTTATTGTTGGATTTGGGGATTTGTGGGAGGGTGTGTTTTAGGTTTTGGTGTCCCAGTTTAGGTCTTCGTCTTTGTCTCTGTCTTTGAATGTGGCGGTGAGCTGTTTTCCGAGGTCTTGGAAGTAGTCTGTTATGTCGAATGTGAAGCATTTTTGGTGTCTGCAGTATTGGCATTCGGTTTCCAAAACGTCGTAGCTTCTGTTTTCGCTGTGGATTAGGTGCTGGATGCGTAGCTTGTAGGCGTTTATTTTGCCGCAGTTTTGGCAGGGTTGCCGGGATATGAAGATGTACTCGTCACGTACACACTTTACTTCGACGGCGTTATCCTTATCTAACTTGTCCATCTGTTTCATCTCGCAGAATTATTTACTCGGGTTAGCTTATCAAAAAGGGGAGCACTCACTATAAATAAATGTTCCTCATCTTTTTGGGGTTTGAAAATTTTGGAGGCATAATCAATGTTGATTTTTCGGCATTTTCGTATCTCTTCCCTTTCCCGACTGCTACTGCTTCGTTCAACTTCTATGGGCAACACTGTGTTATACGGTCTGGGAGCTCAAAGGAGGCCAGTTTTGGCTAGGTGAATTAAAGGGGGCCTTGGGTTAGCCACCGCCAAACTCTTTGATTTCGCGCTTTATCTCTTCTAGGGTTACTGGGAAGGTAATGTTATGCTGCTTTAGGCTGTCAAGAATCTCTCTCTAGGTTGCATCAGCCATTTCGGCGGCGTGCCACACTGTGATTTTTCTCTCTCTTAGGAGTTGTAGGGCCTCCTTCAGCTTGAACTCTCTCATACCTTGCTTCAACATTTCTCTGATAACTACTGATCTGTTGACACCCCTCTTTTTCGAAATTCTTTCAAGATCCTCTAGCATCTCTCTTTCTACTCTCGAAGAAATAGTTTCCATGTGTATAAATTTTATTAGAATTGTAAATGTTAGCTTTCTGGCACAAACTAAACTTTCAAAATCGGATTCATGTGGTTTATTGCCAAGGCTTGGAGGGAGGGTGGTAGCCGAAATTTTTTGTGGTGTTGGTAGGTCAATTTTTTGTTGATTTGTGGGTCTTTTTGTGATACGATGGGGGGTTGTTTGACTTGTTTTGGGGGTGTTTTTGGCTGGTTGTTTGTGTCTTTTTCCAGCCTAAAAACGCTTTTTTGTTTTTGTTTTTGCCTGTGGGAGCCTTTTTATTGGCTTTTTGGAGGAGGACACAACCCAGAAAAGCTATTAGCCTCTAAATTAATTAAATCCCAAAAAAAGTCGAATAAAGCGAAGCCCTTTTATGTGCATCTTTCCTATTTAAAAATAATTATCGTATGATTGGTTATGGAGGTTTTGTGTTGTGACTTGTTATTTTAGGCACATGCAAAATATTTTCGGGAGGGCTGGAATAACTGTTACGGATGGAAACAAGAGGGAGCTTGATCGGGTTATTCATCGCATTGTGGGTGTGGGGTATAAGAATTGTTCGGCTGCTTGGAGGGAGGTTAAGAGGAGAATAGCTGAGGATGAGGATGGGTTTGTTTCAGAGCTTAAGAAGGCTTGGGGTCAATAGAGTTTTTCTTTGAATTTTTCTTTTTCGTTTCTGGGAACCAGCCTCTTTTCCCGCCTTTTTTTGGGGGGAAGGGTGTAAATAGTTCCGCCTCATAGCTGTTTAAGAAAAAAGAGGAAACCTGTGGTGCTTTCTGCCTTGTTTGTGAATTCTGCCAAATGGAATATGGTTGATGTGGGGTGTGGTGGGGGGTTGGCTGTTTAAAATTTTCAGTTTTGTTGCTTGTGGGGTTGGTATACCTTGTTTTTTGCTGGTAGGGGGATTTAGATTTACAGGAAGCTAGATACATACAGATATATGTTTTATTATGTTGATACATATATATAGTTAATTTTATATGTTAGTTTGTACAATTTATGAGTACAATTATTAATGGAGGAGAAACGGAATGCCCAAACCCGGTGTTCCTTTACCGTCACGTGGATTATGGAAATTGCTGGATAAAGAAGAATTGGATATAATTGATGCCGCAGGTTACAAAATTCTGAAAGATGTGGGCGTCTTCATAGATGACGAAGGATTACTGAAGATGGCGGAGGAAATGGGATGCAAAGTAGACTATGGAAAGAAGGTGGTCACAGAGATTCCCGAACACATAATTAAAGAGAATGTGCGCAAGGCTCCCAGAAGCTTCCTATTGGCGGGTAGAGTTCCGGAATGGGATGTCGTCATTGAGGGCCCTGCAAGAAAGCAGTTCTGGTCAGTAGAAAGCGGAGCCACAGATTTCCTTGAGTGGGATAAAGAGAAGAAGAGATATTATCGGAGGAGAGCAAGTGCAAAAGATGTTTTGTATGGAGCCAAAATCGTTGACGGTATAGATGACTTCGATTTCAACATTTATATTTGGGATGCTGCTGAAGAGGGACAAAAAGGACTACCCTCAGAACTCAACAAGATGAACGCCATGCTTCAGGGCACTGTGAAGTGGGCCGGCCACCTCTGCACAACAGTTTCTAAAATTGAGGAATATGATTATGTGGAGAGGCTGGGTGAACAGGTAGCTGGAGGCGCAGAGGAGCTAAGGAAGAGGCCGCTCTTCTGGACCGTGTACAACTATATTGGTACACTGCAGTTGAACAGGTTTAATAGCTGGTTGTTTAGGGCATCAGTTAAACACCACTGGCCAATAATGCCCGCCGTGACTGCTGCCGCACCTCTACAAGGCCCAGCTATGGCCGCCGGAAACACGGCAATTAGCCACGCAGGGGTACTCTTTATGCTAGCGCTCAAACAGTTCCACGACCCAGGCATAGCGGCTGCGGTGAACAACATAGTTTTCTGTTTGGATCCTTGGACGGGAAGAGGAGGTGCTTATTCTCCGCATTTTCTGTTCGGCTCGGGTGCTATGAATCAGTTGTGGCATGAACTCTACGGGCTTCCGACCACACAGTATGGTGGCACATTTGCTGCAAGTCTTGACCAGCAAATCTTTAATCTTTCGAGATGGATGGCTTTGCAAATGGCGATGGGGACAGACATGATCTTTATACAGTGTGGAACAGAGGCCTTTGATCCTGCATTGATACCTATAACTGCTGAGATAGCAAGGGCGGGTAGATGCACCATGGCTGAATTTGATCAGATTATGCCTACGCCTGAGAACCTTGCCCTTGACGTGATTAAAGAGGTTGGGGTCAAGGGAGAGAAATGGATGACACACAAGTATAACCTTGATCGTATGAAGAGGTTCCCCAAAGCTTTCTGTCTTGATGATAGAGCCTTTGATGCCTGGCTGCAAGCTGGTGCGCCCTCGTGGGCTTATGATATTTGCAGGGAGAAACTGAAAGAGTTAGAGAAGCATGAACCAGAGCCACTGCCTAAGGATGTGGTTGAGCGGATGAACGCTATTGTGAAAGAGGGAAATGAGAAGCTGAAGGTGAGATAAGAGGTGTCTGAGAAGGAAAAGATCTTGAAAAAGTTGGCAGAGGCGGTCGTGAATTTTGATGAGGCCGCAGCTATGGCTGCTGTGGATGAAGCGATTAAGGCGAATATTAATCCTGTCGATGCTCTCACTAAGGGACTTACTGTGGGTATTAAGGAAGTCGGTGATAAGTTCGGGAGAGGCGAAATTCCCTTACCCTTCTTAATGTTGTCCGCTCAGGTTATGGAAAAGGCTTCTGAAAAGCTCCAGCAACACATTCCGAAGGAAGAGGTTCCCGAACCCTTAGGTGTAATGGTGATTGGAACCGTTGAAGGTGACATACATAACTTAGGCACAAACATTGTTACCGCAGTATTCAGCGCGTCAGGAATTAAAATGTACAATATTGGCGTTGACCAGCCGGTTGACAACTTTATCAAGAAAGCTCTAGAAGTGGATGCGGATATTATTGGGGCGTCAGCACTTATGAGCAACACACTTCAGCAGCAAAAGTTTCTCGGCGAGGCCCTTAAGAAAAGGGGGCTCAGAGACCGGTTCATATATATGGTGGGCGGTGGAGCCTTTCCCGGTGAAGAATGGTTAAAGGAAGTAGGCGCCGACGACTATGCTACTGACGTAATTATTGGGCTGGAAAAGGCCAAAAAACTCCTAGAAAAAATAAAAGAATAACAACGGAGTAGAAGACACCACACATCCACTCCTTTTCTTTTTTTATTTTAAATTCAAAAAGTTTTAGTGGAACTAATTAAGGGAAGAGCTTTATGGGTGAGAGTTTGGCATGGCTTTAGAAGCGGAGGTTACTTTTCAGCCTGAGGGTAAACGTGTGAGGGTTAAACTTGGCGAAACGGTATTAGAGGCGGCTAAACGTGTGGGCGCTGATCTAACCTCAATTTGTGGGGGCGAGCGCACTTGTGGAAAATGTAGAGTCATAGTTGGGAGGGGGGAAAACACGGGCTCCATAATGGATGTGGAGAGAAAATTTTTATCCTCAGAAGAGATAACTGCAGGTTATAGATTGGCTTGCTGCACACAGGTTAGGGGTAACCTCACAGTTAGAATACCGGAGGAGAGTAGGACTGGCCGCCAGAGGCTTCAAGTTGAGGGGATAGAAACTCCGGTGAAGCTAGAACCACTCATCAACAAATACTTTCTTAGACTGTCGAAACCATCCCTCCAAGATCCCAAGGCTGACTTTGAAAAACTGTTAGAAGAATTACAGTCTCAATACGGTCTTAAGGATTTGGAAATAAGTTTCGATATTCTCCAAAAGCTGCCAATCATTTTAAGGGAAGGTGAATGGAAGGTAACGGTCACCACTTGGCGGAATGAGGTAATAATCGGTGTGGAGCCTGGGGATAAGACACACAGAATCTTTGGGTACGCTGTGGACATTGGAACCACGAAACTCGCAGGGTATCTCCTTGACCTAACTACGGGGAGGGTGGTTGCTGTGGACTCTTTGATGAATCCGCAGATACCATACGGCGAAGACGTCATAACAAGAATTACTTATGCAACGAAGGGAGTCGAGGAGCAAAAGGAACTCCAACGAGTAATTGTCAATGGTGTAAACCAGCTCCTTAAAGGACTCCTGGAAAAGACAGATGTTAAGCCAGAAGAAGTTTACGAGATGGTTGTGGTGGGCAATACTGCTATGCATCACCTCTTCCTGAACATTTGCCCCAAATTTTTAGCTTTATCACCGTACCCTCCTGCCATTAAAAGGGGATTGGATGTTAACGCAGAAAAAATTGGGGTGCGGATTAATCCGAATGGTAATGTTCATGTTCTTCCTGTGATAGCGGGGTTTGTGGGAGCCGACGCTGTTGCTGTAATTTTGGCAACAGAGATGTACAAAAGAGACGAACTTTGTATGGCGTTAGATATTGGGACAAATACAGAGGTTTTTTTGGGAAATAAAGAGGGGATATTTGCGTGTTCCTGTGCTTCTGGCCCTGCTCTTGAGGGGGCTCGCATAAAGTATGGGATGAGGGCGGCAAGTGGCGCAATTGAGAGGGTGAAAATAGATCCCAATACTCTCGCAGTTAATTATTGGACTATAGATAATGATAGGCCTCATGGGATTTGTGGCTCCGCTATGGTAGATATTTTAGCGGAGATGTTGAAGGCCGGAATAATAGATGTTTCAGGGGTTATGAATAGAAACTTGGCCTCAGATAGGTTGCGTTCTGGAAAGGCGGGGCTTGAGTTCGTATTGGCTTGGAAGGAGGAAGCTGCTACAAAGGAGGACATAGTTTTCACCCAGAACGACGTTAAGGAAATTATTTTGGCAAAATCAGCTATACACACGGGAACCATGACGCTTATGAGAAAGAAGGGCATAGTTGAGGCGGATATAGATATACTCTTCATAGCTGGGGCCTTCGGCTCCTATATAGACCCGGAAAACGCGAGAATAATAGGTATGTATCCTGAGGTACCACTGGAGAAGGTGAAGATAGTAGGTAATGCTGCGGGGACTGGGGCAAGGATGGCCCTAGTTTCCAGTACAGCCAGAAACACTACTGAAGAAATATCGAGAAAGGTGAATTATGTAGAGCTTGCTGCGGAACCCAATTTTCAATCAGAGTTCCTTAACTCGTACTTCTTACCTTACGCAGACCTGTCGAAGTATCCACAGACCAGCGAGCTACTAAAAAAATTGGGAAGGTACCCCAAAAGGCCCCCAGTCTATTTTCCAAGTAAAACCTAAGTATATATTTTACTTTAAGTAGTGTCGCTCAATTAGTTGTTTGAAGCGGGATGAGAGATAATTAAAAATTGTTTGAAGGATGAAAATTGACATATTGTATTTTGATGATAGTTAAATTATTAGTTATGTGTTAGGTGATGAGTTTGTTCAAATTTGAGAGAGAACAAAAAATTTTTGATGTGGCCGGCGTCAAAATTGGAGGACAGCCGGGGCAGCTCCCCACTGTAATGATTGGAACCATTTTCTATCATAAAGATAAAATTGTGAAAGACGAAAAGACTGGAGAATTTGACAAGGAAAGCGCAGAAAAACTTCTAAAGGCTGAGGAGGAAATATCTTCCAAAACTGGGAACCCCAGAATAGTTGACGTTTGCTCTTCATGGCCTCAGGCCTTTGAGAAATTCATTGACTTCGTGGCAGACAGGATTGATGGACCGTTTTGCATTGATGGAACAACTGCTGATGTTAGGATGGCTGGAGCTAAATATGTTGGGGAAACCGGCTTGGCAGAACGCGTTATTTATAATTCGATAGCTCCAGAAATTAAGGAGGCTGAGATTTCAGCAATTAAAGAGGCGAAAATAAAAACTGCAATATTACTGCTGCTTAACACAGAAAAGCCACTTATCGCTGGGAGATTAGAGGTAATTGACAAATTACTGGAGAAGGCAAGAATGACAGGCGTAGAGAAAATACTCATAGACACAGCGGTATTTGACATACAGGACCCCGGACCCACGGGCAAAACCATTTATTTAGTTAAGGAAAGGTATGGTTACCCAGCAGGATGCGGAGCCCATAACGCCATAGATATATGGAACAAACGCAGAAAGCTAAGCCCAGAAACATATTTTGCCAGCAGTCTAGTCGCCAACATTCTACCCGTAGTCATGGGAGCCAACTTCATGCTATACGGCCCCATTAAAAACGCATCCAAAATATACGTTCCCGTTGCAGTTACAGACGCATACGTAGCCTACACCATGTGGCAGGAACACAATTATATGCCCTCAACAAAGAACCACCCCTTCTTCAATTTAAGTAGAATAGCCACTTAAACCATCAATTAAAGAGGTTATAATAATGTGGAAAAGTCCCTATTAGTGTTCCTTTTTGGAACATGCGGCATAAAATTAAACCATGTCGTTCCTTCAGACAACCAAAATATTTGGCACTCCTTAAATTAATCCCCCCTATTTTTCTAAACCATTTATTAGAGCGGAGCTATTGTCCGAACTAAGAATTAATTTTCCAAGAGTTTGTAATATTTTTCTTGTTTTGGATGGTGACTTCATAAAAGCAACATACATTACGTAGTCTTCAAGTAGATAACCGCCAACCTGTTTTGCGACCTGTTCATTGTTTTATTTTTGTGCAACCCTTTAGATGGGGGAGAAAAATTGAGCTAACTCCGCTGCTGCCTGAAGGAAATTGGTTTGGCGATTCGGATTTTTTGTTCAAAGTTTTTGGGGCGGTATTCTTTCTATTTCTTCTACCTTATCGTAGATGGTATCCGTTGATATTATTTTTTTATCTGTTAGTAGCGTCGTTGAGGCGTGGAGGGAGTCGAAATATGTTAGTCCAGCTATTTTGCTGCGTAGCTCTGAGGCTTTGAGTATGATCTCTGAGGTTAATTTTTTCTCGTCTAAGTGAGGGTATCTTCGGAAGGCTGAAATTTCGGCTCTTATATCATCTTCGGGGTATCCTTTTGATTTATGGATTAGCTCGTATTCTAGGTAAGCCGATGTTGCAACTGAGATGTTTTTTATCCTTTTTTCCTTGATTTTTAGGAATATGCTGTCCGCCACGTTGTGGAGATTATCTGAAGAGTTTACTAGTGCTATTAGTATGTCAACCTCTATTATGGGCATGTTTTTCACGCCCAGCTTCACTTTCAATTATTGAGTCTGCCAGATGCTCAACTTTTTCATATGTGGTGTTTGGATCTTTTCTCTTTCCTTTGAGGAAAGCGTAGGGGTCTTGTAGTACTCGGATTTGGAGTAGACCCTCCTCCTTCTTGATGACTTGCCATTCGAGTTTGTCTCCGGTTCTAATTTTCATCAGCTGTCTTATTTTGCTGGGAATAGTTGTTAAACCCTTTTTGCTAACCGTACTAGTTTCCACTAAGAAACCTCCAAATTCTAAGAAAAAAATAAATTCTAAGTATATAACTTTTGCCTAGAAAAAAGTTTATCCCACAATCTTAACAGTTGCTGTTTCTCTGGCAATGCGATAAGGGGTCGTAGCTTCAGGATGAAATCCTATTTTTTGGTTAATTTATATTGACAGTATTAGAATGGTGAATGTGAATTGTTGTTGGGCGAGATATTGGTAAATCATGTAGTAAAGGTAAAGCCCTAGGTACTGGGTTATTCCCCCCATGGTTTCTGCGATGATTGGAAGAAACCATTCCCATCTAACGGATATTCCAATAACGAGGAGACATACAATCAGAGCTATGGCGGGCCCTGTGCGGTGATAGGAGGTTATCAGTTTTAGTAGGTTCCAGACGAAAAGAACTAGTCCTACTATGAAAAGAATCCCGAAGATTAGATTTAATATGTCGTGCACTAGTGGATTAAAGAGTATCCAATATACGTCCATATCTGAGGCCTCTCTTCCCAATTTTGAACGGAGGATATATAAGCCCCACGAAAATGAGTTTAACAACAAAAAGAAGTAGTACCTGAACCGCACCATTTATGAAACTGTTGCCGCCCCCGTCTGGAAATGGAAGCGTGAATGCTTGCCATTTTTATGCGTATTGCTTTTTTGCAATCACCGAAATGGTTTTAACCTCTGCCTAGTTTACAGATTATTTATCGTAAGTAACGTATTCTCTCTGTAATTTTTCTTGTCATTGGTTGTTTGAAGGGTTATTAGATGTGTCCTGAGAAATTTTGGAAACGCGAAGACGGAAAAGAGGGTTGGAAAGATGAGGAAATGGCTGACTTGTATTGGCATATTGACACTCCGGAGTACGTTATTCGTGGAGCGGTGATAGCAAGCATTCCCCAAGGGATTCTTCCTCCAAGTTTATTCGTTTTCGCGACTTGGACTAATAGTGGAGTAAACTTCTCATATTTTGTTTCGCCAGAAAAAGATTTAGACTTGGAGTATGCCAGGAGAAACGGTGTCTCAGTGGGTGTTCGCGGAACCGTAACTGGCGGCTGCTCCTGGACTGATAAGGGGAGCCCGGGTAACGCGGTGGGATTTAGTAGAAACCATCCTAAGTGCCCCTCCTCCTTGAGTGAGCTTTATAGAATAGTTTTTACAGCCTATGCTGACGCCATCAGTGAAGAGTACGGTGTTAAAACCAGATTCAGACCCATAAACGACATTGAGATTCTGTGTGATGATGGTGTGTGGAGGAAGTTTGGTTTGGCTGGTGGATTGGAGTCTTCGAGTTTTCTAGCTGTTGGAAACTCTGTACAATTAACTGAAGTTCCTTGGGACTTGGTGGACAAGGTTATAATTCCGCCCCCCGAAAAGTTTGCAGACAAGGAAACCAAAACCCTCAGAGACCGGTCAACATTCTTCAACAAAGTGGTGGGAAGAGAGGTATCCTTTGAGGAGCTAGAGACGATTCTTAAGAAGGGAGTAGAGAGGGCTTTTAATGTTACCTTCATTCCAACCAAAATTTATTGGGAAGACATCCCGTTCTACAACAGTATCAAGAAGCTACTCACCTCCGAAGACTGGTTTTACGCCAGAACGGAACGAAAAAAGTTCCAAAACACACCAATAACCCCTGAGGTAAAAAGGGGGGAAGCATTGGAAAAGATTCCCCAAGGTCCATTGGTGAGGGTAACTGTTCTGGTGAGGAACGAAAAAATATACAATATTTTAATCACCGGCTCAATACATGCAACCCCAATAATACCAGAATCCCCAATAGATGCTATGGAAAGAGAAATCCAAGGAGTACCAGCAGAAAAAAATTCAGTAGGAGAAAAAGTGGAAAAAATATTCAACACAGAATCCTACCAGATAATGAATATTACACCAGAACAGTTCACAGAAATCATAATGAAGGCAATCAAAGCAGCATCATAAAAAGACAAACTGCAGCACAGAATCACCCACGCTCTGGTTTCAGACAGCCTCAAGCTTTTATACGTCAAGTTTCGTATTTCTGTCTTTGTGGATTTCCATCTTTCCCCATTTTATTTTTGCTGTGCTGAGGCATTAAATTTATGGTAGGCTGAGTGAATTAATGGTATTTTTTGTTATAGTTACATGGTTAATGATAAGATTTAATAGAAGTTTTCTGCTTTATTTTTATTTAAGCAGTGACCTGGGGATCTTTTTAATGATTCATAGTTTCTACCTGTTCAGAAAGAGTGGTGAGTGTGTTATCTACAGGTCTTATGGAGAATCTGAAATAGATGAAAATCTGGTTTCAGGATTTTTGGGAGCTGCATTTTCTTTTGGAAGTAAGGTTAGTGGGCGGAATATTGAGAGTGTATTTTTGAAGGACAAAAAGTTTGTTTTCCTAACCAAGGATAACCTCATTTTCGGGGCATACGCAGATGAAAATGACACGGTTAAAGAAGAGCTCGAAATCATCAGAGACGAGTTCATTGGAACCTATGGCAACCTGGAAGACTGGGACGGAAACCGAGACCGGTTCCTAGACTTTCTTCCAAAACTAGACAGTATCATCGGCTCATCAGGAAAAAAAGCTCCCCACACACTACTAGACAGTTTCATACAAAAAATACAAACCGGAGAAACATGGGCAATAAAAGAATCATTAGACAAATGGATAGACTCCTTAAAAGAAAAAATCAGAAAAGCTGAGGAATAAAATCTGCTCCATAATGGGAAAGACCAGGAGAACAGCAGAAATCAACATAACTTAGATGGGGATTCCCTGCCCAAATTGCAACACCAATGAATTTTGAATTCCTAATCCTTTCCTCTTTACTTTTCCGGTCTAACAATTAGATACCCTTTTTCTATGAGCCAGTGGTGGAACTGGTAAGTGGTGTATATGCAATCGGTTTTACAAATATTTCTAATTTTCTCGTATTCCTCCGAGCCTTCTTTATACTTCTCCAGTTCTAATTGAATCCGGCATTTTACATCTTTACAGAATTCTCTTCTCTTATAATCAACGTACCCAGGAATCGACACGATTTTTCCCATCCCATTTTTTGCTTTTCCAGTTTTTAGTCGCTCTTAAAAATGGTTTAAAATAAAATTATCAATATATTTTCACATCGGCTCCTTATATTTTATTTCTTCGCTCTATTCTTACTCCTACCCCGCAACATATCTTTGCAAGGTTTAAATTTTTTGGAAGCACAGCAGGTGAACTATTTCTTTTGCGTATTTTACCATGTCTCCTATGTTTATGCTTTCGTCTGCTCCGTGAAAGTTGGATAGGAGATCACCTACTCCCATGATTGCCACATCGTGTCCTTTTTCCGCCACGTATCCCATATCTGTGGCTCCCGCTGCACCCAAGTAGCCGACGTCTAGACCAGTTACATGTTTTACTGCCGCGGCGAGCTTTTTGACTATTGGTTTTTGAGGCGAGATTTTTAGGGGTTTATAGGCTCTCACCACACTGGTTTCTATTGCTAGGGCTTTACTCTTCTTTTTCGCGGCTTCTATGGTTTCCATAAATTCAGCCACCACTTCCTCCTCTTTTTCTTCAGGTATGTATCTGCGATCGATTGAGAATCGGCATTCGCTGGGGATGATGTTTTCTTTTACTCCTCCCTTTATCATGTTTATTGAGAAGAGGGGTATCATTTTGTCACCGTAGGGTGTGGGTAGGCCCGGAACTTCGGACCTTCTCTCCATAACTTTTTCCTTAAGTTTTAGGAGTTCTTCAAGTATGGGTACGGTGTTCTCAACTGCATTTATGGCAGTCCAGAATGCCATGGTGTGCGCCGACTTGCCCTTGACTGCAACATCAAAAACAATGCTTCCCGCAGTTCCGATACCTATTATTTGGTGTACAGCCTCCCCACAAATCACATCTCCCTTAATGTATCCTTGATCTGCAAGATAGTAGACTCCGGGGTAGACACCGATTTCTTCGTCTGTACACATAACACACGTTATATTATAGTTGGGTTTTAGGTCGAGTTCATTTATTACCTTTAGGGCGAGGAGAACTGTGGCTATAAATCCCTTCATATCGCTGGCTCCCCGACCATAAATTCTACCCTCCTTAATAATACCCTCAAATGGGGGAACACTCCACTTCTCCTCCACTGGCACCACATCTGTGTGAGCGTAGAAAGTTATGTAAGGTTTATCATCCCCAAAAATCTTATTAGCTACAAGATTCACTCGCGGACCCTCTAAGGGCGCCGGAATCTTTTTCACCATTTCTTCCGGCACGACTACTCTTTCGGTTTTAAAGCCGAGGTTGGAGAATTGAGGTTCAAGATATTCGACAATTTCTTCATAGTTATTTCCAGGGGGCACAACTGTCCTAATTTTAATTAAATCTTTTAAGATGCTCACTGCCTCGTCTGCAAAGTTTTCCACGAGACTAAAAGCTTTGTTCTCACCCAAGACTGCTACACCTCTACTCAACATATTTACCTGATACGCTCAACATTTTGAGAAAACTTTAATTTTTGTCAAGTGGTGACCATTTAAGCGCATTTAATTTCGTTATTACTTAATATTTTGCATAGTTCTTCTATATATCGGTTAGCATTCAACTTTCTTTCCGTCACCTGTCTGAGTAGGTAGACTGCCCTCTTTTTTGCCTCGTGGCAGAGTAGTAGGTTACTGGTTTTTCTTTTTGGAGGGATTAGAGGGTTACTTAAAATTATTGTGGAAAAATGCTTCTCTCTCCTCCAAGTATGGTTAGTAATCGCATATGAAATAGGAACGCTCTTAAGAAAAATAAACAATTGTGCGGAGCTCTGGATAGGTTATGTTTACAGTTAAAAATTAGTTTACTTGATCATTCTTTAGTTTTCAATTGAGAGTTTTGCGAGTTCCTTATTGTTCCGAAAAAGTTCTTTGAGACTTTTTTGGTAAATTTCAAGAGGTAGTGATTCTTTTGGTTCGTTTGATTCGTTTTCTGATATTTTTCCGCTTATATTATAGATTTCTTCTGCTAGTTCTTCTGCAAGTTTTTCTTTGTTTTTGTACGCTGCTTCCAACTCTTTGTTCTCTATTTTTTTCGAGGTGCTTAGAGCCGCAAAGAACCCCATTAGGATGTTTTCGGTGTCTCTTTTGATCTGCTCCTTTGTTATGGGTGGGGCTTTGTTGTAGTTTGGTATAAATAGTTTGTAGTTTGATTGGTAAAACTTCTGGACTATTCCGTGTTTTTCCACTTCGGTTTTTTTCACTGAGATTAGACCTGCTTCTTTTAACTGTTTAAGGTGGTATAGTGTGTTTGCCTTGTTTATATTCAGATGTTTCGAAATCTGGGTGAGAGTCATTGGTTCTTTTGAGAGTAGTTCAAGTATTCGTTTTTTGAAGTTGTCGGATATTAGTTCGATTTCTTCAGGTTTTTCGGTTAAAAAAATCTTTGATTTCAGCATCGTGCTATTCACGGCGGTCCCTAATTTGACGACATAGTCATTCTTGTTGATAAAGTTATCGGTTATTAATCGGTAGAAAAATTTATATTGGTTAAAAATTTTTTACTAATCAAAAATTTTTTATCAAAAACAGGGGTGGTTGAAGTGTCTAGGAGGATAAGAGTAGGATTAATAGGTGTCGGAAATTGTGCGTCAGCATTGGTTCAGGGCGTTTACTTTTATCAAAACGCTGACGATGATGATCAAATACCTGGACTGATGCACGTAAACTTTGGAGGCTACCACATTAGCGATCTGGAATTCTCAGTTGGGTTTGATGTGAACAGACATAAAATAAACAGAGACCTCTCCGAAGCCATACTAGCTCCACCAAACTGCTGCGCCAGATTTACCCAGGTTCCCCACTTAAACGCAGAGGTTCTGCCAGGGCCAATACTGGACGGAGTTGCGCCTCATATGCGTGAATCGTTCTACTGCTACTCTGAGGATATAAAGCCAGTAGATGTGGTTGATGTTCTTAGGGAAACGAAAACAGAAGTCCTGGTCAACTTCTTACCAGTAGGTAGCACTCAGGCAACTAGGTATTATGCTAAGTGCGCCCTTGAAGCTGGAGTCGCCTTTGCAAATTGTATTCCAGAGTTTATCGCTTCTGATCCTATGTGGGCCAGTAGGTTCGAAGAGGCAGGTTTACCAGTTGCCGGTGATGACATTAAAAGCCAAGTGGGGGCAACGATAGTTCATAGGGTTCTCACACAACTTCTTATTGACCGAGGAGTGAAGATTGATGAAACCTACCAGTTAAACATTGGGGGAAACACGGACTTCGAAAATATGACTGTGGAGGAGAGGCTTAAAACCAAGAGAATCAGCAAGACCGAAGCAGTTACATCGCTTGTGCCCTACAAGGTTCCTGTAAGAATCGGGCCCAGTGACTATGTTCCTTTTCTCGGCGATAAAAAAATTCCAATAATAGAAACTCCTATGAAAGTGAGGATACAAGTTTGAAACCAGTTTTGAAGAGTTAGGATGACGATGAAGAAATTTGATTTTCACATACACACATGTTATTCGAAACATGACAGATGGGGACTTGATTGCCTAAATACTCCAAGAGAGATGGTTGAAGCAGCAATTAGAGCAGGGCTTGACGGAATAGCAGTTTCAGACCATAACACAACTAGAGGAGGCTTTATTGCGGCTAAAGTTGCCAAAGAAATGAAAGAAGATTTTTTGGTAATCCCCAGTTTAGAAATTAAAACCAAAGATGGAGACATTTTGGCACTGGGAGTGCTAGAAGAGGTCGAGATAAAAAGTAGGTCTATCACCGCAGATGAGGCTGTAGAAAGAATGAGAGAAATAGGAGCGGTGCTGATTGCTCCTCACCCCTACAGCCGTGAAGGTGTCGGTGAAGCCCTAGTTAAAAAACTTGCATTTGACGCGATAGAAGTCTTTAATTCTAGAATGCTCTCGCGCCACAATAAAAAAGCGAAGGAATTGGCGTTCAAGTTGGGATTGCCCATGGTTGCTTGCAGCGATGCACATATAGTTGACGATGTTGGAAACGGAATTACGGTTATAGATACTAATGAACTTTCAGTAGACTCCGTGAAAACTGCCTTGCGGAAGGGTAAAACCCAAATAGTTAAAGAGGAGCGTTCTAGAAATCGGGCAAAAGAACAGTATTTAAAGCTGTGTCTCCTACTGGGAAAAATAAGGCCTCCCCCTTGTGAAGAAGAGTCGAACCACATATTGGAAACATAAGTTAAAAACACCAGAACAAAAAGCTAAACGTAGATGGACTTCAGAAAGTATGGAGCGAGGGTAGAGACACCAAATGCTCTAAAAAGAGAGAAGGGAGATATTTAACTTGTGAGTTGCTAGAATTCACTTTTCCTGCCACCTTGTTGCATGCAGACACTTTTGTATATTAGCGGGAGTATTGTCTGAGGTAACCTTCAATATATTTTTTGACTTTGTCTGCGGGTTGATAAATGCCGAAGTGCCCCTCGCAGAGTATGTCTGCTTTCTGGTTGATTAGCTTTTTCATAGACTCTCTATACTTACCGATATCTGCGCCCCAGGCAGGTATGAGTGGTCCATGGATATCTTGCCCAAAAAGGACACGTTTTCCTTTAACATCTACTACTACGGATATGCTTCCGGGAGTGTGCCCCGGCGTCCATATGAGGTTGAATTGGAGTTGGCCAAATGTGATTCTGGTTTCTGGTTGATTTAACTTCATGTCTACGGGGCAGGGTTCAAGAATTATGCCGTAGGCTTCGGCTCCTGTTAGGAATCTTTCTCCTTCCTCTATACTTTTTGCATCTAACTCGTGGGCTATTACCTTGCATCCATAGTTTTTTCTAAATTTGGCCGCTCCACCTATGTGGTCTACATGTTTATGTGTGAGTATTAAGGCTTTGAGATTGGTGAGATTAAACCCCAGTGACTCAGCATTATCCACCAGCAGATTGTAGCTGGGCCCTGCGCCAGAATCTATTAAAACAAGTGTGTCTTTTCCACAGTCAACCAGATATACACTACAATCGGCGCTGTGCGTAATATCTGAGCCTCCAATGAGGTATATTCCTCCATAAACCTCACATATCCCATTCAAACATGCCACCTCACAAAAGGAAATCGTATCTTTGCAAACTTGTTACCCTACATTTCCATACTTTATTTTTCCCCTTCTTTTTTTGGGGAATTCGCTTTTTGTCGCTTCAATATGGAGACCAGGCATCAATCTTCATTTAACGCCCGTCACGTTAAGGTTTTGCAATTATTCGTGTTGAAATATAAAGATTAGATTATTTTGTGAATGTTACTGTTTTCTTTTTTACGTTGTACTATGTTATACTTTATTTGCTGATTTTGGGTGAGATTTGTTTTGCTGGTACCCCTGCCCAGAAGGTGTATGGTGGAATCTTTGTGTCTCTGGGTACGTAGGAGAATGCTCCCACAACTGCGCCTTCCCCTATTTCTGCGCCTGGAAAAACTACGGTGTTTACTCCTACTACAGCTCCGTCGCCAAGTTTTATTTTTTTGAGGTAAAGGTTGTCGCGGTCGGAAATGTGAGGTATTATGAATGAGTTCGCCCCAGCAACTGCACTGGTTCCCATTTCTACAAGGTAGGGGTCAGATATTTTGTCTGCTGTGGCTCCCGGACCCATTTTGGCCCTCAGGCGTTTGTAGACGAAGGTGTTAAACAGGGTCTGACCTAATGGGGGTTTTCCCATGAAATAAATTGCAGCGTTTGTCAAGGAAGCATTTATTAACCAGTTTCTAACGGTTTTGTTCTTCATGTCGACTGGGTGAAGCCCTTCCTCTACTGGTTTTAACTGAGCCCTCACCACCATTAGAAAGACTAGGTTGAATACCCATTTGGTCATAACGTAGTAGAGAGGCGTTAACCCAATTAGGACATAGAATGGTAAATTCAGATAATTAACCATAAAATATGAGGCTAACATTATGGGAATCAGGCTTATCGCCCCGGAAATTAGGATAGACGCAGCCAGCCTTCCAACTACCCTGGGCGGATTTCTTAATTTTTCTTTTTCAATTCTGTGCATTTTTCAAACCTCCTAAAACTTCTTGGAAACAATTTTTCTAACTGGAAAAATAATAGGATACCTCTCATATATTAGGGATACTTTAAACCTCAAAAAATGTATTGTTACAGAGATTTTCCACCACCAAGGTTTATTTGATTTTCGTAAAGCTTTACCCCACCCACCGCAAAATAGAATATTGAAGGAACAAAAACTCTGTGGAGCGATTTACACAGTCCACGAAGGCTTCAAAACCTGTTTCGCCGAAAACCGGAAACGCAGACTCAAACCATTTACTGCTTCATTATTCGAGGGAACGGAAAAATTCTTCTATATCGGATTCTAGAGAACCGTGTTTTTGGTACAGCTTGTGGATTTCTGGGATGAATTCTTTGAATATTCCAACATTACCATTCCACTTGTCCAAAATTTGTGCGTATTTTTGGTTGAAGGCTTTCTCTATTTCGGTTCCAAATTTTTTGGCCTCATCTTCTGTGTCGCCCGCCACTACAACTATCACAGTTTTGGAAAAGGTGAAGGAGAGTTTCATTTCGCCTATGGTTATGTTGATTGTGGTGAGGTCTCCAACATTCTGTCTAGCCATTTCTGAGAGTGCTGAGAATAGTCCTCCCAGTAACACTGGATCTCCCTGTGCCAGCCTAAGCTTTTCGAAGGTAACATTTAGGAGGGCTTCCCCAGTATTTTTGAGTATCCAGACCGCGTAAATCAACTATTTTTCCTCATTAACTTTTATTAGGAACTCACCACAAAAATTTTCGCCCAAATTAGGAGTTTTACCCTATCTACCAGCTGGTTTAACACTCCCGCCGCGAGTTCAGTAAAATATTATTTGCATAAATGTTTTTTAAACTTTTTGTAAATACATATTTATTACAATAATTTATAAAAAAACTTTATCGTCATAAAAATATACTTTTTTCAATATTTAACTTAACCCTTTTCTCTTTAGATATTTATTTGGAAGTACAGCAACAAAAAGAGGAGTTAAAACTCAAATAAAACCAATTTATAAGCTGCAGCTTCAAAACCGACCGCACCCTATTTTACGTTGAAACATAATATCACCGATTAGATGGAGAAAACAAATCCAAGAACGGAGAAACCCACACCAAAAAATGTCGAGTACTACTGTGAATTTGGGATTAATTCACCAGTAGAGAATGTTCTGGGGTGACAAGTTTCGAACAACAATTCCCCCATCTGGATCCAGCCTTTAAAAGAAACCACATAACAGTAAGTCCCCTGTCTCTTTTTTAGAGAATTTAAATGTTAGATGTTAGCAATAGTTTTTAAAAATAATCATAAAAAGGCGTTTTATTTCCGATGGGTGATATCTTTTCACGGGTATAGAATTTAGAAGGATAATAAGGATGCGCCAAGAAGGGTGGTAAAAAAGCAGTTTGGGGGGAGAAGAGAGGTGTGGAGAAAAAACTACTGTTTCTTAGCGCATCCTTCGCGTACACGAAAATGAACATAGATATAAAGATATTGTGGTAAAATTATCCGCTATACTCTCAAAGGAAGATATTTTGAATAGTAAAAAATGGGTTTTATTTTTATCTTTTTTAGATAAAAATGCAAAAAAACCTATGATAATAAGGCATCAGTGATACTCCTCAAAATGACCCTTTAATCCCAAAAATTACGTTGTTAACTGGGTAAGGGTGGGGTTCTGGTCAGAGCATGCATTAATAGGAAAGATAATAAGAATTGTTTTCCAAATATATATAAAAATTGAAAAAAAGACAATACATTTAGAGTTTGAAGAAATTGTAGAAAAAAGGCATATAATCTTTAGAAACGATAAAATTTTGAATTCGCCAAAAAATGTTTTCACCAAATCTTTTAATCCAAATTTAAAGGTGTTTGATTATTTGGAGGATAAGCTGTTTGAGTGGAGAACTGTTGAAGAATGCTGAGGAAGCGGAGAAGGCGGGTGATTATGCTAAAGCCAGCGAGCTCTACTTGAAGGCGGGTAACGCTTTTCAGGAAAGTGGTGATCAGAATAAGGCGCGGGACTGCTATCTGAAAGCAGCGATAAATGGAGCTGAGGGGGTTGCAACTAAGGGCAAAGCTGATAAAGTAGGATTTTGCTACTTTAATGCTGGTTTGGCTTTTAGCAAACTTGACCGTCCGGAGAAGGCGGTAGGCTGTTTTGAAAGCGCCATTAAAAATGCTAGAGATGAGCCGTGGCTGGGCATGGCTTATTTCCAATTGGGTGTAGCTTATGATCTCCTTGGGGAAAGGGAGAAGTCTGTAGAGCGGCACGAGAAGGCCATACCATATTTTCTAAAGGCAGATAACACTAAAATGGTGGGTTTGTCCTATCTGAGCGTTGCCATGCGCTATTTTCTGCTAAAAAAGTATAAGCCAGCCATAAAGGCCTGTGAGAAGGCCATACCATATCTCGAGCGGATTCAGGCAGAAGGCTATGTGGGAGACTGCTACTACTATATGGGCTACTCTGAACAGAAATTGAACAGGAACATTGCCGCCATTGACTGGTTAAAGAAGGCGATTACCTACTACGAAAAAGTAAATCGGCAGGAGAGAATCGCTTCTTCCTATGCACAGATAGGATACTGCTACGGGGAACTGGGAGATTACAAAAACATGCTCGAGTACTCCAGAAAGGCAATTGAAATTTTGGAGCAGGGGGGCGACAAAGCCATCCTGGCGAGTGCCTACGTGAATGCTGCTCGAGCCCAAATAAAACTAGGAGAAAAAACCGGCGCGACAGAACACCTGAGGAAGGCTATACCAATTCTTGAAGAGCTTCAAAACAGGGAAACTCTAGTCTACTCTTATGTTCAACTAGTAAATCTTTTTGACGAGTTAGGAATGTACCGTGAAATGCTTGAAGAGTTAGAGAAGAGCATTCCATTGATGGAGGGAGAATCGCCCCAAATGCTTGGCAACTGGTACTACAAAATGGGAAGGGCCTATAATGAACTCAAAATCCATGACCAATCACTTGAAGCATACATAAAAGCCCTTGAATCATATACGCAGGCCAAAGACGAGGAGAGTATGGGAAATGCCCAGATGAACATAGGTGGACAATTAGTTCACTTGAATAGATACAAGGAGGCTATCATCCACTTCGACGAAGCTATAAAACACTTTCAAAAAATAGGGGAAAACCAGAAAATAGGCCGCTGCTACTACAACATTTCACTAGCCTACATAAGAATGGAAAAGTACAAAGAGGCGCTTAGCCCATCAGAGGAAACAATAAAATACGCACAAAAAACCAAAGATAACGAAATCGTTGCAGCGACACTATATAATGTGGGAAACATATACATCAAAATCAACGACGCCAAAAACGCCATGAAATATTTGGAGAAGGCAGCAAACCTCTACCAACAACTGGGAAACAGGGAACAAGCCATGAAATGCTCAGAAAAGATAAAGAGACTAAAGCTGGGAGTGTGGTTACCAGACCTCCCATAAAAGAGGAAATAAATTAGCCTCTAGGTTATCCTCCTCCCGCTGGAGGAAAAATAGCTATAACGTCGTCACTTTTGAGCTTGGTTTCAAGCCCCTGCTCAAAATCTATATCACGCCCATTATGAAGAATTTTGTAGAACTTTCTTATTCTCCCATCATCAAAAACAGCTTCCCTGAACGCCTTTCCATAAATTTCCACCAGTTTCTCGAGAAGCATCCCAACATTTTCAACTCCTTCCATCTCGATCTCCTTGACCCCCGTTATGTTTCTTAGATTAGCAAAAAACTTTACCTTCAAAATCGTTTTCACCTACCTAGCCAATTCTTATAACCTAGGTAATATTTTTGTTTAACACTAAAAAAGCATATCTAAAAAAGAAAAAAAGAAAAATTTTTCATCCATTTGTAGCAACTAAAATAAGGACAAATATTAGCCTGCTGCTCTCATAGTGTAGAGTTTGAGCCGAGCAGAAACGTAGTCAAATATTTCCTTCTCTCTCTCGGGATTTTCAGAGTTAACATCAATTGTGACCGTGGTTATGGCAAGCTTGTCAAAATGCTTGGGGAACGGAGGAAAATGCTTCCTCTCGTAGACAACCTCGGCCCTTATTAGGGCATCTTGAAGCTTAGCCTCATATGTTTTAACCAGTTTACTTTTCTCAGAGCCCGTCTCATTAAAAAATTCAATCTTAGCTCCAAGCTCATTTAGAATCATTTCAATATACAGCCACACACCGTAAATATAGCGGTACTCCTTCTCTAATCTCATTAAAACACCACAAGATAAACACCTATACGCTTACGCGTTTCAAAGTACAAAAAAATAAAGGGGGGAGAAGAGTTTAGATTCCGAGCTCCTTTATTTTCTCCTGTGTTGGGACGCCGTTTTCGTCCCATCCTCTTACCTTATAGTACTTTGGAAGCATTTTATCAAGTTCTACAACGTGACCCTTAGCTGGGCCCTCAGGCATGGGCTCTTTAAGCAGTCTTTTGGGTAGAGTGTCGTCCTCAGCAGTAAATCCTGCCTTGATGTTGAAAAGTCTCTCAACGTTCCAGATACGCTCGCCTATCTTCATTACTTCCTCTACAGTGAAATCAAAACCTGTTGCCGCCGCAAGCAAAGCGGTATATTCTGGGGCTCCAATAGCGAATGAAGTAAACAGGCACATGCCACTAGAGTCAATAACAGCTGTCAAGTCTTGGAAGTTTTTAACCCAGACTTCCTTTCCCTCCGTAGCGAAACGATCGAGTTTTTCGGGTATTCCAAGAATTTCGGGTGAGATCATATATCCACGAACATGGTTACCGCCGCTTGTACAGGTAGCGTATTGTAATCCGTGTCCTTTAGCTCCACGTGGATCATATGCTGGGAGTTCTTGACCCTTAACGCTCATGGAGAGCTCTGGTGCTCCATACTTTTCGGCAAGTCTTAATGAGCCCTCAGCTAGCTCATTTCCGAACCCTTCTCTTTTTCCGGTCTTTTCCGTCAATTCTACTATGGCGTCTCCATCGCCCCAATTCAGCTCTCTGCCAGCCTTATCCTTTTTGAGTTTTCCTCTCTGATATAACTCCATGGCGCACCCTATAGTGCTTCCCATAGATATGGTGTCAAGTCCCAGCTCATTGCAGAGATAGTTAGCCTTGGATATTGGGGCAAGATCTCCCACTCCACACTGTGCACCGTAGGCCCAGACGGTTTCGTACTCTGGCCCCTCTCCCGCGGATTTGTATTTTCCAGATTTTATTTCTGTTACTCTCCCGCAACCAATGGGGCATGCAAAACAAGCAGCTCTTTTTGTGAGAATGGTTTTTTCCATGGTTTCTCCGCTTATTTTATCTGCTTCTGGAAAGACTCCGGTCTGGAAGTTTCTTGTCGGGAAAAGCCCGTTTTCATTTATTATATTCACCAGTATGGCTGTGCCATAGGTGGGTAAACCTTGTCCAGTCACAGAGTGCTCTTTTATCATTTTTAGGGCGGTATCATGAGCCTTCTTAAAAGCATCCTTGTCTGCTGGCTCAATTTTTTGGGTTCCTTTTACCGCTATTGCCTTCAGGTTTTTGCTTCCCATAACTGCGCCGGTTCCGCCTCTCCCAGCCGCTCGGTGTTTGTCATTTATAACACATGCGATTCGAGAGAGCTTTTCCCCAGCGGGTCCTATGCAGGCAACCCTATAGTCTTTCCCTAGCTCCTTTTGAAGCATATCAGTGGTTGTATGTGTATCTTTTCCCCATAGTTTTTCTGCTGACTTTAACTCATATTTGTCATCGGTTATCTGAAGGTAGACTGGTTTCTTGGCCTTGTTCTCGAAAACTATTACATCTACTCCTGCCCTTCTAAGATAGGCAGCCCACTCTCCTCCAGAGTTGGCTCCGGTAATTGTTCCTGTCAAGGGAGACTTGCAAGATACTTCGTATCGGCCACCGGTGGGCGCCGCTGTTCCTGTTAATGGTCCTGCGGCGAATATAAGTTTATTTTTTGGACTTAGAGGGTCGATGGTAGGGTCGACCTCGTCGTATAGTATTTTTGCTCCGATTCCTCTTCCACCGAGGTATTTTCTTGTTAACTCGTCAGGTATTGTTGATTTTTTGATATCTCCGGTGGCAAGGTTTACTCTTAGCATTGTTGCTTTATATTTTGCCATAAATATCCTCCCAAATTTTTATGAACGGCGCTATAATATGGGTATAAATTCAGATATAAATAATCGTTATGCACCAAAATTCATAACGTAGAAGTATGTGACCGTAACTTCCCAAAGGGGAGAATTATAAATGAGAAAAATTAAAAGGCGGAGGCAAGAATCTATTTTAAACAAATTTGTTTTTCGTGATATTTATGATTGAGGATTTAGTTAAAAAGCATGAGGAGTGGCGTTCCCACTGCATAAACCTGATACCCTCAGAAAACATTATGAGCCCAAGAGCCCGGGCAATGCTCAGCTCCGACTTAGGGCACAGGTACACTTCCCCCGACAAATTTTACACTGGAACCAAGTACATTGACCAAATAATTGAGGAGGGAGAAAACCTCGCAAAAAAGGTTTTCAGATGCAAATTCGCAGACCTACGCCCCATCTCGGGACACGTGGCAGATTTGTCCCTACTTATGGCATTTAGGGGGAAGAGTATGGCATGTATAGGAGAAGCAGATGGGGGATATCCAGGCATCTCTCAAGATAACGCTCCAAGTGTTCTGGGAATCAAAGTATACTATCTGCCCTACAAACAGGAGGAAGCCAACATTGATCTTGAAGGAAGCATCAAATTGATTGAGGAGAAGAAGCCCAACCTAGTTATTCTTGGTGCAAGCTTCATTCCCATGCCCTACCCCGTTTCCGAAATAAGTGTTGCTGCACACAAGGTTGGAGCTTTACTCGCTTACGACGCCTCGCACGTTATGGGTTTAATAGCGGGCAAAAAGTTTCAGCAACCACTAGCTGAGGGAGCGGACATCATGATGGGAAGCACCCATAAAACCCTTCCTGGACCACAGGGAGGAATAATTCTGGGTAACAGTTTCGAGGACATCAAGGAGCACATCTTGTTCAAAACAATTGATAATGCTCATTTCCACAGAATAGCCGCACTGGCAGTTACCTTAGAGGAGACGCAAAAATTTGGAGAGGCATACGCGAGTCAAATAGTTAAGAATTCCAAAAAATTAGCCAGCCTGCTGGACGAGGCGGGAATCCCCCTCAAGTGTAAAAGTAAAGGATTTACAGAGTCTCACCAGATTCTGGTAAACACTTGGGATTTTCAAGTCAAATTTGAAAAGTCATGGTTGGACATAGTTAACAAACTGGAGGAAGCGAATGTCATAATGGACAGGGCTGGAAGAATAGGCACCAACGAAGTTACCAGGATAGGTATGAAGGAAGAGGAAATGGAAAAAATTTGCGGGTTAATCGTTAAAGCAGTCAAAGGAGGAAAAAAAGAGGATATCAAAAAGGAAGCTGTAAAACTAAAATCAAAATTCACAAAAGTCCACTACTGCTTCAGCGACTGACAACCCCCCCTACAATGTTTCGTCCTTCAAATTCGGTGTAGGAATATTTCCATCAGTGTTGTTTCCCGCCTGTGGGGTGCGTCTTTCCTAACTTGCTCAAGTCTTGGCCAAGTGTTAGCTAAAAAAAGGTGGTTTTTACTCGAATTTTTTGAGCTTGGATATTCCAATGCGTAGGGACAGGTAGGAGGCCATTATTCCTAGGGATGCGGCTATGGCTACTCCAATGATCGAGACCAGCCAGTTGACGCTGAGTTGCGCCCAAGTTACTATGTAGAATGGGGTTTGAATCAGCCAATTTGAGGCTTGGGGAGGGAGACTTAACAGAATGCCTAGAGTTGGTAGTGTGAATATGATGTTTTGTATCCAGGGGAAGACGCCAAAAAGAATCATTATTCCCTCGATGGTGAAGGCAACAAACATGAATATTAAGAAGTTTACCAGGTGCCCAGCGCTCTGCTCTTTGAAAACGGGACGCGCACTGTATATTCCCAAAGCAATAGCGGAGCTTACAACAATCATGAAAAGCATAGCGGGAACCAGTATTAGTATTCCGGAACTAAGTGAGCCTAGGGCTAAATGAAACAGTAACGCCATGATTAAACCTATAGGCAATCCAACTATTATCATTGCCAAAAACTTGGAGTAAACCAGATTTTCCACTCCCCTGGGTGCCTTCTTATATGTCCAGAATAGGTCCCTTTGCTTAACAGTCATCTGGCTTGCTTCCATTATGCCTATTATTCCAGCGGCCAAGAGCAGGTACAATGTGGATAAGCCGGGCATAACGAAAAGCCCACTTACACTGGTGGTTGGCAGAAATAACTGGTTAAAACCCATAAAGTTGAAGAAATAAATAATCACAGGAAAAATCAGTATGCTCGACATCCGGGTTATGCTCTCCAAGCTTCTTGAAAATTCTTTTAACTGCACAGCAGTAATTGCGCCCAGCGGTGAAGGTATCGCCCGCCTCACAGCTCTGAAAAACCAATTTTCCTTCCTGATTGTGGTGACTTCACTTACCGAAATCTCTATTCTGTAAACCCTGTCAATAACCTTCAACCCAAGATAGAAAACAAGAGCAACAAACAATAAGAGCAACGTCAAGCTAGTGGGAAGGTCAGGCTGCAGGGGCAAATAATACGAATAGGAGTAAATTCCCAAAGTAGTTGTTACTTTAACCCAGTTGGTGCCAGTTACTGCAAAGAATACTATGTTAGTCACCCAAGTGGTCGGTGAAAAAGTCCAATAAAGCGCAGAAGACTGGCCAGAGAATAGCAACAAAAAAGACACACCAAACAATGCTCCAACCATGCCCACGACCGCCTTTCCAATGTCCCTCATCCGGGGGGAAACGTCACTCTTCGTCTTTATATAAGATGATAGCATAACCCCGATCCAAATACCCACAATCGTGGGAACCATGGACACAAAGGCCAAAATAAAAGGCGTAGCCAAACTATTCAAGCCATGTTCAATGAAAACTGGAAGGAACATAGCGGCAATAAATGTGAGAACCAAGGGTATGATAAACAGATTCGCCACAAACCTACCCAACAACAAGTCTCTGGAACGCAGCGGACTAGCCAAAATAATATCCTTGCTCAAGATCTCCGTTTCCCTAAAGACGCTACCTACCGCCCCTATAATGGGCATCATAAAACCAAGGATTCCCACAAATTGACCCATTAAGAGAGCATAGTCAACCACACCTAAAGCGAACTCAAATTCCCCAACATAACCATAAACAATTCTCAGGTAATCCTCCACCAGATTCGTAAAAATAGTTTCAGAGTGTATTCTTACCCCTAAAAAAATACTTACACTAAAGGCTAGAATGGGCAGGGCGACCAGAATCACGAGAATTACTCTTCTAGACTTTCGAGCCCAGGAAGTCATGAGTCGAAACTCGTTCTTAGCAACAGCATACCAGGCCCGCATACCCCTACACATCCATTCTAAGTTCTCCACTCCAAGAGAGTCTTTTCTACGGCTTCCTTGCCCACAATTTTAAGATAGGCCTTCTCCAAATCCTTCGCTTTACTCTCTCTAAGAATTTCCTCCAAAGTACCCTCTATCTTTATCTGGCCACGGTCAATAATTGCAATCCTCTCACACATCTCCTCGGCAAAAGAAAGCATATGTGTACATATGAAAAACGTTTTTTTCGCCTCAGACACTAGAAGCTTAATCATATCCTTAACCATACGCGCAGAAGCCGGGTCGAGCCCAGAGATAGGCTCGTCAAGGAAGATTATTTCGGGGTCGGTGATTAGTGTGGCTGCCAGTAGTACTTTTTGTCTCATGCCTCTGCTGAAGCCTTCAAGTAGGTCGTTTTCCCGATTCTTAAGCTCGAAGAGTTCAAGGATTTCGTCTATGCGATTGTAGAGTTTGCTGTGTGGGACGTCGTATAGGTCTCCCATAAATTCCAGAAACTCTCTTGCGGTTAGCTTCTCATATACTCCGGGGGACTCTGGGAGCAGTCCAGTGATTCTTTTCACCTTGTCTGGCTCCTTGATTATGTCGAAGCCTCCAACTGTGGCTGTGCCTTCTGTAGGTCGAAGTATGCAGTTCAGCATACGAACAGTGGTTGTTTTACCAGCACCGTTAGGTCCTAGTATTCCGAATGTTTCCCCATTTTTTACCTTCAAGTTTATTTTGTTCACCGCAACTATTTCACCAAATTTTTTGGTCAAATCCTTAGTCTCTATTGCAAATTTCATTAACTTTCAGCCCCAACCAAATCGCTAATTTGGGTTAGAACAATGATTTAAAAAAGGATTGTTAAATTAATTAAAAGGTTCCGATTCTATGCCCGGAAAACTTGCTTTAAAGGTTCCATTAAGTATGGGATTTAAGGACAGTATATAAGTATATCTAAAAGAGCAAAAAGAAAAAATTACTTCCACCCCGGTTAGTTGTCTCCCATTCATTTACATTTCTCCCCCATGAATATTAACCAATAGACAGCGAAAATACTTATCAAAACTCACAGTTTGAGAAAATTTTAGTGGCTGAAGGCGAGTCTGGTGGGTGATTGAACCTTTAGGTTGATTTGTGGGAGGTTATCTGCTTATGAATGTTTTATTATGGGGTTATTGTTCCTTTTTGTTGAGTACTTTATTTTAATTATTTGGTGAGTAGGCATGAGTCAATGGTGTATCCGCTTATGTCCTTAGTTTCAAGTTGGAGGGTCCCGTTCTGAAATATGCTAATCTGTGTGAAGCATAGAGTCACATTGCCATAATCACTATAGGATTGTGGATAGTAGGGGTGAAATGGGGCTCCCCAACAACCATTGGTTAGGTACATAGTGCCCTGCTGGTATGAGGTTACAACCGTGTTGTTATACAGGGGTTTTGTTCGATGGTAATGATGGGTATGCCCCTGGACAACAATGTCCACATGGTACTGGTCGAAAAGTGGCACCCAATACTCTATAAGAGTAGTGGCGTTGCCATGTCCACCGCTATAGTAAACATTTTGGTGAAACATGACAATTTTCCACATGTCTTCAGGAGTGTTTGCTAGAGTATTGTTGAGCCAGTTTACCTGATTAGTTAGAATTTCTGTGGGTGAAGCGTAGCTGTTTAGAACAATGATTCGTAGGTTTGGCCCCCAATCCATGTAGTACCACTGCTCATTTCCCGGAAGGGCGAATTGCTCATAATAGTTAGTTGAGTTATATTCATGATTGCCCAAACACGGTATTATGGGAATGGTGAGACCGTTATCCCCTATCCAGTTAGCATTCACATCAGCAAACCATGAATCCCACTGCTCCTGTATTCTCCCATCCTCAACCATATCACCACTATGCATCACAAACACGGGATTCGCGTGGCGCATAGCTTTTGAAACCAGGATCCGATTGGCCTCGTTGGTTCGAGAGTCACCTCCACACACAAAAGTGAAGGAGGAAGACGAGTCGGGAGCGGTTCTGAAAGCACGCTCATTGCTGTAATTTCCCGGACCCCCACAAATAAAGTAGTATGTGGTGTCGGGACTTAGATTAGTGAGTTCAACTTGATGGATGTACCCTGTAGCTCCAGCATACAAACGATGAACTCCCATAGCTTTATACCGGTAAAAAAAAGGTACACCTCCCCGGGATATATTATCAAATAAAACTTCGTCCCCAGTGTTTGGATTGGCTGTTTGCCACATAACAGTTATACTATTTCGGGGATCATTTTGGAAAGTTAGATGTATGTTTATAGGCTTATCCTGAACCAAAATTACAGGAGAGTAGGGCAAGGGGGCCTGCAATTTTACAAGTAGGAGGTTTAAGAACAGTAAGATAACAAATAGCATTAGCATTATAGAGATGAACCTTTTTAGCTTCATCTAGTACCAAATCCCACTGAGATAATTACAAAACCTTGGCGCGAAGGACCCCGACTTCAAGTCGTGGGGATGAATCGCCAGAAAGTTTATTTGAAAGTATGGTATATAAATAGTTGTTGGTAGCTGAAGGGTTTGGCTTGGGCTCAAGGAGGCTAAACAAGACGCAGCCCCCATGAGGGTGCCAACATAGACGCCGTTCCC
>CAZECW010000100.1:0-11538 GCA_964510585.1 uncultured archaeon
TACACGCCCAAAACATGCCGCTCAGCCCATAAAAAAACATAATTATTACATCATGCCTTTACAATAAATGATAATCTTTAAATAAGGGGAGCAAACATATACTTCAAAATTAGTTGGTGTACTATCTACGTATTACAAACCTATTTGGGGAGCCTAACACAAAATAATACATTTAAAAGGTTACCCTACCCAATATAAGAGGTTTATAGAAAAAAGAGTCTTGGTGGAGGATGTCGCGTTGGTTGGTAGGGAAGATGTGGAGAGAATGAAGAGGACTCTTGACGAGATGCTTGAAAGAATCAATGATAGTAAGGCAATGGACAACAAGTTTGAGACCATACACCAGAAAATCACAAGACTCGATGAGCGAGTAAGGAACATCGAAACACTCATGGAAACTGCGGTTAGACTGATTCAGGAATTAATATTTATATCCTCAGGCGGAAACTTCGAAGTGAAAGAAGAACATGCTACTGTTAAACAGAGAGAGGAAGAAAAGAAGTTCGGTGAGGAGGACCTCCCCAAAAAAATTAATAGGGTCAAAGTAAGAGAAGAGGGGGAGGTTACCGGTGGCGGTTCTTGGAGTCTTCTTAGTCAGAGGCCTAAGGTCTCACTACACGATTTGGAGCGGGAGCTGGAAAGACTGTTCAGCAGGATGGCAGAACTGGAAATTGCCCGGGAGGAAAAAAGAATCACCAACAGTGAGTATCAAATGGTTATTGAGGCTTTGAGGGAGAAAAAGGAAAAAATAACCAAAGACTTGGACAGTTTATTCAACATAACCCAGTAGGGTAACAAAAATAATGGAATTGGTTTCATGTCTTAATGATTTTTTTGTAGTTTTGAGCCAGTTGTGAGTAACTTTCAGCACTGAATTTTATGGCAGCAAGGTGGGCTTCACTAATTTGTTTTACCACTTTGCCTGGGTTGCCGACAACTAAACTGCCTGAGGGAATTTTGGTGTTTGAGGTGACAACTGCTCCGGCACCAATAATGCAGTTATCCCCTATCTCGGCACCATCAAGTATGGTTGAATTAATTCCCACTATTACGTAGTTACCAATTTTTGCTCCATGAATCACAGCTCCATGGCCCACTGTCACGTTGTCCCCTATGATTGCTGGCGTCGTCGCTGCGTGAACTGAACAGCAGTCCTGTACATTGGAATTTTTGCCAATCTTTATGGTTGAGAAGTCGCCTCTAACAACGGCATAATCAAAAATTGCTCCCATCTCGTCGACTTCTACACCACCAGATACGAAGGCATTCGGACTAACATAGGCTGTGGGGTGAATCTTTGGAACCTTACCAAGGTATTCCACAATTGGCAATAACTTAACCTCCTTAGATAAAAATTAAATACACTATAAGTTGAAACCATTTATTTTTTTACCGCTAAATATTATAACTATTTCCAATGGCGGGGATGAGAAATTGTTCTATTTCCCCTCCAAAAGGAGCGTTTATAAGGCTTCTTTTTCGATTTAGAACCAAAAAATGGCGAATAGAACTAAACATTTCTACACTGCCTAGTGGTTGCCTATTGCATAACATATTTCTACTCGTAAGTTCACTAATTAGCCTAAATATGTTAGACAATTTAATTGCTAATTCTAGTATTGCGGAGAATTTTCTATGTTTAAAACATCTTTCGACCTTATATTGGATAGAAAAACTACTAAAGAGGATTTGCCCTACGTAGCCTCCTTATCTTTTGAGGAGTTGGGAAAGCCCAAAGAAGTGATTGTGGGAAAGCCTATTCAGTGTCAGAGATGTGGCGGTGTTTTAACCGATCCCCAAAGCATTAAAAAGGATCCCAAAATTGGAACACATTTTGTGTGCGCCTTCTGTGGCACATTAAACTTGGTTGACCCCAAAGATTTACCCAGCCACCTAATGGACGATGTAGACTTCATCATTGAAGAAGCTATGGAAGTTAAGACCACTAAACCCGAAGTGAAGGGGGAAAATATTGTAGCAGTGATAGATATTTCAGGCTCTATGGCTGGAGGAAAACTGGAAGCAGTTAAGAGAAGTTTGACAGAAACCATCAAAGACCTTAAGGTCAACGCTCCACAAACCAAATTCGGATTAATCGCTTTTGAATCCCAAGTATACCTAATCAACTTTAAAGGTGGAAAAGCCCTATCAGTGTCAGGTGATGACCTACACTCACAGGAAAAAGTGGCAGAAAAGTTCAGTCGAGCAAAGTATGACTTTTTAGCCGTAGAAAAAACAGCAGACAAATGGATAGAAACAGTGTCCAAACTTGAACCAATGGATATGACCGCCCTGGGACCTGGACTCCTTGGAGGGTACACTCTCCTCAAAATGAGGGGAGGTGGACGCCTACTCCTACTTACAGATGGCTTGGCAAACACGGGATTCGGAAGCCTTGAGAGCCCAAGCACCACGGGAAAGAATTTTTACAAGGAGGTTGCGGGAAGCTGCAAGTACAGTAACATAATAGTGGACGTGGTGGGAGTACGTGAGGAAGCAGCTGAGAGCAGATTGGCATTAAAAACCTTAGGAGACTTGGCTCTGGAAACCGGTGGAGACATCTACTACGTAACCATGCAGGAAATTGAGAGAACATTTGCCGAAATCCGAGGAAAGGGCTACATAGCCCGAGAAGTGGAGGTAAAGATGCTTACTCCACCAAGCCTAAAAATTGTAGATGTAACCGGAACAGCTTATGAAATACCGAAACCAGAGGAGCCCATCCGACTAGGAGGGGTGACAGAGGATAGAGAGATTTACTTCGAAATGCAAACCTCCAAAGAATTGAAGGAGGAAGAGGTTCCAATCCAAGCACAAATCCAGTATGTAGACCCCCAAGGAAGAAGACACCTGAGAGTAGTTACAAAAAAAGTCAAAAAAACTGGAGACGAGAAGCAGTTTGCAAAAACTTACAATCCCAAAATTGCGGGAGCAATGAGGGTGCAGCAGGCAGGAAGAGCCGCTTACCAAGGCAAAGCAGAAAAAGTCAAGGAAATACTAGGAGGGTTCCAGAGACAGATAGCGGCAGCCCCCATGGCACCAGAAGCTGGGAATGTCTCCAATGTTCTACAAAGGGAGCTTAACGAATTAGTGGCAAAAGCTAAATCTGAGGACGAAGCCGCTGTCAAAAGCGCCAAGAAGATAAGAGTTAGCGGAAAGGAACTCTTCAAATAACAGAAGCGGGTCGAAGGGCGATACTCCTCTTTTCTTCACTTTTTTGGGTGGAAGGAGTGGTTAGTCAGTTTTCTTTTTTCTCTCAAGGAATTCTTTCACCCTTATTTTATTCTCTTCGGTCTTGAGACACAAGCTTTGCAGTGTCATTTCATAGTCTAATGCTTGCTCCATGTTTAGGTTCAGAGACTCGTTAACAGCTTTCTTTGCAACACCCAATGCTCTGGCGGGCATTTGTGCCAACTCCTTCGCAAAGCTCATCACCGTGGATTCTAACTCTTCTGGGGGAACAACCCTGTTTACAAGGCCCAGCTGTTCCGCTTCCTTGGCATCAATTATTCGGCCCGTGAAAAAGAGTTCCTTTGCCTTGTGAATTCCCACTATTCTTGGGAGTAGGTAGCTTCCTCCTCCGTCTGGACCCAGTCCCACCCTGATAAAAACTTCTCCGAAACGAGCATTCTCAGAAGCAATCACAATGTCACAAGCAAGAGCTATGTTGCAGGACGCCCCAGTGGCTGGACCGTTTACCGCCGCGATGATTGGTTTTTCCATGTTCCATATGGTGGAAACTATGGTTTTCACACCCTTCTGGAGTTTTCTTCGAAGCTCCAGGGGGTCAATTTTGTGGTACACGTTCTGCATCTGGTTTATGTCTCCACCCGCACTGAAGGCTCGGCCCGCGCCAGTAATTACTATGACCTTGACACTATCATCCTGGTCCAGCTCTCTTAGTGCGGAGATAATTTCTAGATTCATGGGCTCATATAAAGCGTTTAATGTTTCGGGACGATTCATAGTTATTTTTGCTATGCCATCCATTTTTTCAACAATGATGTGGTTGTAGCTAATTTTCTCCACCACCAAAAAGTATTGACACAATCATTTTGAGAAATAATTGTTAAACATATTAATCAAACTATGCATAGTTTACTATTTTCAATATTTTGGAAAAGTTTTAATTGGAAATTTTTTGGCGAAGTTTTTAAAACTATAATATTCTTTATTTTAGTTTATAACGCCTTAAAGAGGTCTTTTTATGGTTCAATTAAATGTGGGTAAAGCAATGGTTGAAATGTTTAAGAGACACAGTGTGGAACATGTTTTCGGACTGGTAGGGACTGCGGTTAGCAGACTGGTCTACGAGCTGGGTAAGGATGAAAGCATAGACTACATAGTCACCAGACATGAGCAAACGGCGGCAAGTATGGCTGATGGCTATGCAAGAGTTACGGGGAAAGTTGGAGTTTGTCAAACAACCGCTGGGCCTGGAACGTTAAATGCTGTTCTAAGTGTGGCAGACGCCTATAAAGATGGATCTCCCATAATTTTGATAACTGGACAGGTTAGGTCGGACTTCATTGGTAGGGATGTTTTTGACGAAGTGGATCAAATGGCTATTTTCAAGCCTATAACAAAGTGGCAGCAGCGGATAATGAAGATCGAGGATGTGCCTCGTATAATATGTAACGCTTTTTATTTGGCTCGAAGTGGTAGACCCGGCCCAGTATTTTTAGAGGTTCCAGAAAATCTATGGGACGATGTGGGAGAAGTAAACCTAAACTATCAAATTAAAGCCAGTCAGAGGTATGTGGCTTCAAGCATGATTGAGGAAGCTGTAGATCTTCTCCTAAAAGCGGATTCTCCCCTAATTCTAGCTGGTGCCGGCGTAATGTGGTCTGAAGCTTGGGAAGAACTCAGGATTCTAGCTGAAACTCTTGAAATACCTGTAGCAACTACGGGCAATGGGAGGGGAGTCATCCCAGAAGATCATCCACTATCAGTGGGTATGGCTGGAAGCTATGGCGGAAAAGGTGCGGCCGATTATGCACTGACCAAGGCAGATTTGGTGCTAGCCATCGGCGCAAGTGTCTCTGTAAGCACCATGTACTTCATGAATAATCCCATTACGGGAGAGCTCGTCCACATAAACATAGACCCCACAGTTATAGGAAAAAATTATCCTTGCAGGCTGGGAATAGTGGGAGACGCAAAACTGGTACTGTCAGAGATACTAAAGATAATAAAACAAAAAAAGTTCACCAAGAAAACCGCCCCATGGATTTCAGAGCTAGAAAATAAAAGGAAAGAATGGATGGAAAAGTGGCACACCCAAACCAAGTCAGATGCAGTGCCCATAAAGCCCCAGAGACTATTAACAGACATGCGAGAAATAATTCCAAGAGACGCCATAATCACAGTGGGTTCAGGCAACCATCACGCCTTTGCAGCAGAATATTTTCCAGTCTACCATCCCCGCACTCAGATATCAGCTTTTAACTTCGCCGCAATGGCCTTCGCCTTTCCAGCAGCCCTAGGCGCAAAAGTGGCCAAACCAGACAAACCAGTAATTTGCATAATAGGCGAAGGAGACTTCATGATGACCATTCAAGACTTAGAAACAGCAGTCAGAGAGGAACTAAACGTGGTTTCAGTAATCCTCAACAATGGATGTTACGGGACCCCCAAACTATTCCAAAAAGCAGTATACGGCGAAGCCTATGGTTGCGACTATGGCAATCCCAGTCTAGCCAAAATTGCAGAAGTTTTCGGCGCCCGCGGCTGGACTGTGGAACGCCCAAGCGAAATAAAAGACATAGTTAAAGAAGCCTTAAACTGCGGAAAACCAGCCCTAATCGACGTACCAATAGACCCAAATGAAATAATTCCCATAAACCTAGAAGCACACCTAGGACTATCCAAACTCCCCCAAAAAAGAATAGTTTAACACCATCCCCCATTTTTAACATTAGAATACCCTCCCACATCCAAGGACTCACAGATATATAAAGAGGACGCAATAAATAGGGCAAGAAAAAAATACCAAAAAATGCCTGGGGTGGCCCCGCGTCAGAAAATCAAGCCACACTTCTAGAGGATAGGCATAATTCAGTCCCTCTTTCCCAGACAGACATAGAATTTTCATCACTCTTAGATTTCTCATTTTTCAGGAGAGGGATATAATTGTTCTATGTTTTCCTTAATTAACCCCTTTTTGCAAGTAAAAGAATAAAGGTATTAGGATTTATTTTTTCTTAAGCCATTGTGTCTTTTTCTCTCTGGGTTCGCCGAAGGGATTCTCATATTTTTCCATGTTTTCGGCAACTTTGAGGTGGGCGGGGACTCCATAACCCTGTTCTACTGCTATTGCTCTTAATCTTTCAAGCATACTCGCTACATCTATTCTTCCGGGACACAACTCAATGCAGGCTTTGCATCCAACGCACATAAATAGTCCGTTTCTCACAGCAGCCTCAATGCCTTCGGAAAAAGCGCTACGCACAATACCTATGCCTCCCTTAACTGCCTCTGAGCCGTAGGCAAGTCCACCAGCCAAAACAGCCGTGCAAGCAAAGAAGCATGCACTACAATTTGTGCAGTATAATAGTTCTTCGAATCCAGCATTTTTAGCTCTGGTTCTCCAATCATCGACTAGAACTACGTGGACTTCTTGGGCTCCATGCATACCCAACACGTTTATTCCTTGGAGATCTGCTGTTCTTGATGGTCCCTTTATGAAGGATGTGTAGGTTCCGGTGATTTCTAGGTATTGCTCCATGCTTTTGATGATTGTGGTTGCGCTTTCCCAGTCAGGTACAATTTTGTCTATGCCTGCAACAGCTATGTGTTTGTCGGCTAGGCGTGTTATTAGGCTGATGTTTCCCTCATTCTCTATTAATCCTATTATGCCGTCTTCGGCTCCTATGGCGTTTGCTCCTGTGAGACAGATTTTGCCCTGTAGCATTTTTTCGCGCATGTTAGCACGGGCTGCTTGGCGTATGGGTTCGAAGTCGGGCTTTACTTCGTATCCGACTTCTTTGGTGAAAACTTCTGCAACCTTGGTGAGTGGGATGTGTACTCCTGGGCCGACTGGGAGGCTTGGTTCTTCGCCGCTGAGCTGTATTATTCGGTCTCCTAGGTCGGTTTCGATTACTTTTATTCCTTTTTCTTCTAGGGCTTTTATTATTCCGCACTCCTTAGCGGTGGTGGATTTGGATTTTGTGATTAGGTCGACACCCTCGGTTTCCTTTAATACGTATTTTTTGGCGTCTTCTGCGGTTTTGGCGAGGAATACTTGACAGTTGTTTTTCTCAAGGTTTTCTTTGGCGATCTTTACCAGCTGGTCCAGATTTTTAATGGAGTATTCTTTTATTTGTCTGTACTTTTCGCTGAGCTTTTTTAGTTTGGGCATTTTCTTCATTATCTGCTCATACTTGAAGTTTAGTCCGAACTCGAAGAAATCCATGACTGGCTTGTTTTGAACTGCTTTCTTTATCCTTTCTTGAACATATGTGTGGGCTTCTTTTGACATTTCTTGCACCTCAACTTATGGCTTTCCAAACTATTTCTGGCAGATCCAGGACCTCAACATCAACTTTCATTCGCTCCGCGGCGTTTGCCAAGGATAGGTTGCAGAATGGACAGGTGGTGACCAGAATTTTTCCCTGTTGTCTTAATACGTCGCTTATCCTTTTTTCGCTTGAGCGTTCAGTGTTTTCGCGGTAAGCAGACATCACGCCTCCACCGGCTCCACAGCACTTCGCATCTTCTCTTGAGCGAATTAAATCGAAGAACTCTATTCCTGGTATCGCCCTAATAACTTCCCGGGGCTCATCATACACTCCACAGTGCCTTGCTAGGTGGCATGGGTCATGATAAGTCACCTTCAGGGGAAGGGAGTTCTTGAAAACCAGCTTTCCTCCGTCCTTTAATTCTTTTAGAAATTGTGAAATATGTTTTACTTCCAGGTTAAAGCTGGGCTCAATGTTGGGATAGTCACAGGTGAAAGCTCTGTAGCACCCCGGACAGAAGGTTAAAATTTTATCAACTCCCTTGGATTTGAAGTATTCCCAGTTTTTGTGCACTCTTTTTTTGGCGGCTTCTAATTGCCCGGTTCTAAAGAGGAAACCTCCACAGCAGGGCTCGTCATTCAAAATTTTGTATGCGACGCCACACTTGTCAAGAATATTTTTTGTGGTGGTAACTATGTTTGGCCTGCGATAAGGGGACATACAACCCATATAAAGAATAGTCTCTCCCATACTTATCCCGCATAAGGTTTATACCAAAATTATATTCAAGATAAATAATTTAGAATATATGTATTTCCACCAAAAAAGGGAGGATTCTGGTGGAGGTTAAATAGTCTAATATGGTATGGAGGGAGGAAATGAACGCTCTCTAAATAAATTTCATCTTGGCTGTTTTGATATTACTCCGCTGTTACGAGGATAGCATATAAACTTAAGAAGAAAGTAAACATTAAAATGTTGGGCTTGAACTACTATAAAAATCCTTTAAAAATATTTGTTCACAGAAGTGTAAGGGTGCATAAAGATTATAAGGGCGCGAATCAAATTTTATAGCATAAATACAAAATTATGATGAGGGCGGAAGATGTTGACAAAAACCATATTTCAAAACTTAACCGAATTGTTAAACCGCATAGACGAGGGGAAAACAGAAGACATACATAAATGTCTAGAACGTTGCTGGAAGGAATTCTACATACTGGAAAAAGATCCCGACATCCCAAGTGAAGACTTCCAAAAAATGAGAAAATTATTAGAGGAAATAACAGTAGCCATAGAAGCCTACGAGGCTGGAGCAATCACCGTAAAAGAATTCAACAGAATAAAAATCAAAGTCTTTGAAGAATAAAAGACAGCATCCACCATACAAATCCATAAACATAAATAGCTAGTTAAAATAAAAAATAGGTGGTTCATTTAGTCTTGTATTTTTGTATGGCTTCCCAGTCCAATTCCACACCCAAACCCGGCTCTTGGGGTACAACAGCGTATCCGTCCTCAAGCTTTATCGGTGTTTTAAGAAGGTAGAATTCGTCGGGGTAAAAGGGAAACTCCATCCAATCTGAATTGTAACTTGAGGCAATCACGTGGATATTTGCCGCCATTATAAGTCCGAAGCCGAAAATGTGGGGGATTGCACGCACACCGAAAGCCTCGGCTAAAGCGCAGATTTTTTTCACTTGCAGTATCCCCCCGCTTCTGGTGGCGTCTGGCTGAATTATGTCATACGCCTCAGCCTCCAGAATCTCTCTGAATCGACGTAACCCGAAATCGTTTTCTCCGCCAGCTATTTCCACATTGGATCTGGCGCGGAGTTCTGATAGTCCTCTCAGATTATCAGAGGGTAGGGGTTCCTCCAGCCAAATAACGTCGTAGGTTTCGCAAATGTTTGCCAGCTCAGCCGCTTCTTTAACTGATTCGTAGGCAGAGTTAGCGTCGACCATGATTCCCAGGTCCGGGTATTCTTCCCTAACTGCCTTAATTATTTCTTCGTCCTTGGCGAGGCCTTCCCCGATTCTGAGTTTTACTGCTTTAAACCCCTTTTGAACCGCTGCTTTAGCCATACCCACGGCCGCTTTTGGGGCCAGGGCGAAGGCGAAACTGGCATAGGCTTTAATCTTGTCCCGGTAGCCTCCCAGCAGTTTGTAAACTGGTTTTTTTAGGCTTTTGCCAATGATGTCCCATAATGCTACCTCAACTGCACTTATGGATTGCCCCACCCCGAACAGAATTCTCCAGCTGTTGTTGTACATTTCCCTCCAAATGTCTTCAATCATGAAGGGATCCTTACCCACAACCATTTTTGATAGTGCGCCCTCGATGAATTTTACCTGGACCTCATCACTGAGTGAAAAGTGGCTCAAACCGTAGCCCTCAATTCCCTCATCCGTTTTAACCGTCACCAGAGTTCCCGAAGCATTGATGCGGGGCATCGAACCGATCTTAATGCTAAAAGGAAGCTTCAACACCTCAGCTTTAACTTCTGTAACTTTCATCTCAACTAACACTCCCAAGTTTTAAACATAATAAACACTCTTCCCACATATAACTCTTAGCACACTACAACGCAACTAAATCTGCAAAAAGGTACTCAATCAACTATCAGAATTTTACTCAAAGACAAAACACCCACGCAACATTTTAACTCAACGCTCTTTCAATAGAGTGTAAACTCATTTCGAATCATATTTCCCACGTGAAAAACGTCCAACCTAACCTAGCTTAGTATGAAGATTACACACAAAATGTATACAAAATAAGTACTAATTTCAACCAAAAATTATTTCCCCACTGATTGGGTGTTTTTAAAAATTATTTCCGTCTTTTTTGAGATTTGGGAAAAAGGCTTTTTATGACTTCTTTTCGGAAAAGAAGATTAAAAAAGGTAGATTACGCAACTACTTTTCAAACAATAATTATTGAAAACAACAATTTTCGCCAGCAACCCTACTGAACGCGACTCTTTAATACTTTTGCATACACCAAAAAAGGTAAATGTAGTTTAACACTTCAAATGATATTATAATAACTTCAGAAAGTGAGGAATTATGAGCAACTCAATTACTGCTGGAGTTTTTGGGGCTGTAGTAGGTTTAGTGTCAACCATTGTGGGAATTTTATGGAGCCTTCAGTACTACGCTCTCGCTTCCCTACACCAGACTGCAGTTACAATTCAGAACCTACTATACGTTTTTGGAGAATATACATTCTTTATTGGCTTTTTCCACACACTCCAACTGAACGGTGTCATAAGCGGCTTCTTGGGAGTTACGGCTGTTCTCTGTATACTATTGCTTATAACACTGATTCTGGTGGGCTTGGGACTCTATGGAATCGGCAAAATAGAAGGAAAAACCATGGGTACGGCTAGCCTGGTGATTGGAATCATTGGAGCCATCTTAACCCTACTACTATTAATTTCAGGGGTATCGGCAGGAGGCACCACACACACCCTAACCTCAATTTGGGTACTTATGAATTTAAATTGGATCATTTCTATGCCTCTTAACCCGGGAAAAATTATGTTCCTCGTCCTTATGAGTGGCGTACCTAACGTTAGCACTTCCATCCTGTGGTTAGGTCTTCTCGTGTTGGGAATAACAATAATCATCTTTGGAGCTGCATTCATTATAATGAGGGATTCAGTGGGCAGTCCGGGACTTGCTGTGGCGGCGGGAGTACTCTACATTATCGGTGGGATATTCTTGTTCGCAGGAGTTCTAGTTCCATGGCTAGCATTCATTATCCTCTTCGTAAGCTTCATAATGTCAGCCCTAATTTTCTTCCAGTCAAGAGAACAAGCCTAAAACAACTACCCTTTTTATTTTTTGACTCTTCTTTTAGTGCCCAGTTTTGTGGTTTATTTTCCTAAAAAATAGTCTATAGGATTCTGAAAAATTAAATAAGTCACCGAGATATTTGACACTTGACTATGTTTATTTTAGGGGTTTCCCATTTAGAGGATAGTGGTCGGAAAAACCCTCCGTGGGGATTTTCGGGCGCCGATTTAGGCGACCCCCATTGACACTTCAATTTAAGGAGGGTAACCGCGCCACCC
>CAZECW010000101.1:0-25045 GCA_964510585.1 uncultured archaeon
TGCGTCTTGTTTAGCCTCTTAAGCCCAAGCCAAACCCTTCAGCTACCAACAACTATTTATATACCATACTTTCAAATAAATTTTCTGGCGATTCATCCCCACGACTAAAGTCGGGGGCTTTCTCGCCAAGGTTTTGTAAAGTTTCCAGATTTCTCCTTGGAGGAGAGGGTTATATGGCTCTCTTTTCGATTTAGAAGCTCAAAGATGAGGCCTGGAATCATAATTCTAAACTCTTCTCTAGATTAAGAGAGGGAGGCTGTAAAGAATTAAAAATGTTTTACAGTAATTCTTATTTCTTTGAAATTTCGAGTATTTTAAGTGTGCCTGTCTCTCTAACTGGCAGAACTTAAGTGAAAATATAAAAATATATTAAAATAAGTAAGGATAACATGTAAAAAGTAGTTACTTAAAATTTTGCAGATATATTTTAAAGTTAAGTGTTTAATTTTCAGCCTACGAACAACTGTTCCGAGTAAAAGCTTATGTTTAATCTGGAAAGTGTATCAGGGTCACTTATTCCAAAATGGGCGGAGTACTTTCTTCAACCGCCCCTCTCAGCTCAGATAATCTTTACTGTAATTCTTTTAGTTACATTCATTTTGATTGCAACTAGACGTCTTCACGGAACTGTTGCAGCACTGGGGGGAGCTGTGGTCGCATTGATTTTTGGGGTTTATTTCTCCAAAGTTTATTACTGGGTTCCCTATTTTACATTCTATGTTTCGGGAGGCCTTGTAAGCAGAGAACTACTTTTTTCAGCCAGCGATGTCTATAAAGAATTCATAGATTGGTCCACTCTGCTTATCATTATTTCTGTGGTTATTATTACTACGGTTGCCAGCCGCTCAGGGCTATTCGAGTACATTATACTGAGGGTGGTGAAGTTTAGCGCAGGAGACATAAGAAAACTCTTCCTCAGCATATGGTTTTTAGCGTTCCTTCTAACTATGTTGCTAAGCGGTGACCCAACAGCAATCATGACTATCCCCCTAATATTGTTAATATGTAAGGTATTGGACTTGAATCCTACACCCTATTTATTTGGCACTGTCTTTGTGATTAATGTGGCTGCTGCTTCCACTCTTGTTGCTAGTTTCATAAATATTCTGGTTTCTGGTCATTACAATTCTGATCCGTCGCGTTGGCTATCCTATCCTACATTTATGGTTTTAGGTTTGCCCGTCTCTCTGCTCTGCACGGGTATAGTAATATTGTTTATATTCCGCCGTTATGGAAAAGCCTTCAGTGTACCGCAAGAAAAAGTGGAATATTGGGAGTTGAGAGCGGAGTTGCTATCCTTGGACGCGAAAGTCCTTATAGCAAATCCAAAAATGTTTCGAAAGCTGAGCGCACTTCTGACGGCGGCAGTAATGGGTTTTATAGTTGCGGGATTGTTACACGTTCCATTTTACGTGGTTTCTCTGTTTTTTGCCTTTGCCTTTATCTTGGTGAGCGGAGTTGATCCTGTTAAAACCTTTAAAGAAGTGGATTGGAGCCTGGTGTTCTTCTTCATAGGAGTATTCATAATTGTGGGTGGGGTGCACAGCACCAAGGTCTTGGAGAGTCTTGGAAGTAGTCTTGGTAGCCTGACTACTGGCAATGTTCTAGGTACAGTCAGCCTTGTGACATTATTTTGTGGTTTATTATCAGGAGTGATGGACAACATTTCTGTAACTACAGCACTATTATACGTCACACCCAGCCTATCTGCATCCGCCCTAATAAATCAAAACCTCGTAATATGGTCACTAATATTTGGGTCTAATATGGGGAATAATCTAACTCCTATAGGAAGCTTACCAAATCTCCTAGCAATCACAAGCTTAGAGAAGGAGAAGATTAAAGTTACATGGTTTGACTTTATGAAACAAGGAGCGCCCATAGTAATTATGTGCCTCTTTGCTGCGATACTGTCGCTAATTTTAATTGGGCATCTTCTCGGTTGGGGAATAGACATCACCAGTCTCTTCTCCTACCTATACTCACGGTAAAACATCTTAATAATAGAAACTCTAGCAAAACCTTCCTTCTTGAATCTCTTCGCAACTAAAGGTGGGCGTTTCCGGCGATAACTTGAGGTATTTTGTCTTCAAAAACCCTCAGTAAGATACGTTTCTTTCAAATTATGAAAATGTTTTTCAGTTTAAATATAAAAGCGAAATCAAGAATTAATCATCTATCAAGAAACAGTGTGTTAAATTCCTTAAAATTTAAAAGTTTTTCTTTGGAATATATTTAAAACATCTAAGTGTAAAAGCCCGGCTGCCATACTTTTGCCTTCACCGCATTTTAAGGTGCTAATTTGACAAGGGGTGAAAGATTATGTTTGGTTTAAAGGAAGCTATGGGTGCACTAATTCCCGATTGGGCAAATTATATACTGAAGCTGCAACTTTTTCCTGCTCAAATAGTTTTTACAGTTATAGTTATTGTTGCGTTTGGGCTGATAGCAACCGGGCGTCTCAATAGGACAATGGCGGCTTTGGGGGGAGCGGTGGCTACACTTGTTGCCGGATATTATTTTTCCTTTGTTTATTCTTGGGTTCCCTTTTTCAAGTGGTTTGTGTCGGGGGGACTTGTTTCATCGGAGTTACTGTTCTCCTTTGAAGACGTTTATAAAGAATTTATTAGCTGGTCTACTCTGCTCATCGTTATTTCTATTGTTATTATTACTACGGCTGCCAGTCGCTCGGGACTCTTTGAGTACATCATACTCAGAGTGGTGAAGTTTAGCAAAGGAGACATAAGAAAACTATTCCTCCATCTGTGCATATTATCATTTGCTTTAACTATGATTTTGGGAAATAACCCCACCTTGATTATAATGAGTACATTAATTTTCATGATTGCCAGAATTCTTGACCTAAATCCCGTTCCATATATACTCGGAATTCTGTTTGTAATTAATGCAGCCAGCACATCAACAGTTATTGGTAGTTTCGTAAACTTGCTAATTTCAGGTCACTATAATTTGGATCCCACGCGTTATCTCTCCTATACCAATTTTCTCCTGTTAGGATTGCCCTTCGGAGTAATAAGTGCACTGATTACCTTGTTCTTCTTGTTTCACAACTATAAAGAGTCCTTCCAAGTGCCTGAGGACAGAGAAGAATTCTTTGAGATAAGATCCAGACTGCTCAGCCTTGATGAACATAAATTGATGAGGGATCCAAAATTGTTTCAGCGAATAAGTATTCTGCTCGTAGCTACCATTTTGGTATTTGTTGTGGCGGGATTCCTCGGCGTACCCTTCTATGTAGTAGCATTATTGTTCGCTTTTCTTTTTCTGATTATTAGTGGGGAAAGCCCAGAGAAAACTTTGCGTGAGGTAAACTGGAGTCTCATATTCTTCTTTATAGGAATATTCATCATGGTAGGTGGGCTTAACAGTACGGGAATTTTGGAGAACTTGGGAAGCAGTCTTGGAAAACTTACAGTCGCCAACGTCCCATTGACAGCCACCCTCGTAACAATGCTAAGCAGCACGCTATCCGGAGTGCTTTACAACATTTCCGTAACATCAGCACTATTATTCGTAACACCAAGCTTATCCTCGTCTGCCCTAATAAACGAAAACCTCGTGATATGGTCACTCATATATGGAGCAAATATTGCAGCTAGCCTAACCCCCATCGGGGGACTCCCCAGCCTAATTGCAGTAACATCACTAGAGAAAGAGGGGTACCCTATATCCTGGATCAAATTTATAAAAATTGGAGCACCTATCACACTGGTAAGTGTGGTTGCAGGCATATTGCTGCTCATAGGCTATTCTCGCATCCTAGGCTGGGGAATAGATCTATCCAATCTATTAGCCACGCCATATTAAAGGAATAAGATTTAGAGAACCCCCTTTCCACCCATCGTAAGTTATTTCCTCCTTTTCTAAGTTACCTCTTATTTTCTCATACATTTGTGCCTGGCTCCCCCAAAAAAATTTGTTGAAGGCCGACATTTAATCTGTTAATTACATAAATTGGAGGAAATGAAGCAGAGCTACTTGAAGTAGGGTTACAGAACATTTAATATTTCATCCGCCACTCTTTGCACAAGCTGCATAAAAGACCAAAATTCTTTGCGAGGCGTTAAATTTTTTGGGGTAAAAACGTTTATTACCTTCGCAAATCTATAATATATAAAGCTTTTATATCTGGAGGACAATGCATGACTCTGAAAGCGAAGGCCAAGAAAATCTTCACGATTAAAAGAGTTATTCTGATTTCACTCGCAATAATCATTGGTTTAGTAGCTTGGATTGACTATTGGGCTATATATGTTGACTACCTAACTCGAGGACCAGTCATTGCATATTTTCACTACATACTAAGGGACTATCAACTTACACACCTTGTTCAGGAGTATGCGCAGGGTGGAGCTCCACTTTTACTTTTCCTAGTGGCTTCTCTTGGGGACGGCTTACCAGACGGCTTGCTTGATACAGGTATCGTAGCCGGCCTCTTCATTCTGGGAAAAAACCTACAAACCCAAATTCTAGTTTACACTCTCAAGTACCAGTTGAGAGGGGGCTACGAGTACGCCATAGTAATTACCATGATAGTCATTGGTATCATAGGTGGATTTTTCTCGCAGTTTCAAGTATACAGTTTAATGTGGAAGAGCTTCCTGTACTCATTCAAAAAAGTTAAAGTTATACTTACCTGGCTGCTTTTCTTGATAGCTCCATTCCTCATAGGGTATTGGGCGAAGGTACGCTTCATCACACAGTCACAACTACAATTTGGACCTTGGACAATATACTACAATGAAGTGCTTATGCTCTGCTTTGTTTACGCTTTCGTGGTTGTAGCCCTCTCAGCCTTCTTCAGCAAGCGGTTCTGGAGTGGAGCATTCATAGGAGGCACAATAAGCCTTGCCTCATTCGTTGGAATACTAAGGACAGGAGCACCACAACTAATTCATGACCTCATCTGGCTCCCCTACTATATATCGGTTCAGGGCAGCATAGTGAGATACTTCCAAGACGCATTTGGAGTTTGGCAGGCGGACCTAAACATAGCTTACACAGCCATGGCAGCGACATTCATTGCAATTGCGGCTCTTTGGGGAGGATTCTGGGCATCTATGGGAAGAGTCAGCTCTTACACCGAACCTACACCTGAGATGAAAACGGCGCAAGGTTTTGCATACATATTCCGAGACCTATGGTCAAACTACTTCCTCCTAGGAAAAAACGCAGTTGACGAGTACAAAAAGGGCGCACCAGGGTTAAGGGCTAGAGTTCTGAGACTCTTTAGAAGACAACCCGAATACGAAACCTACGAGCACATGGATCGGGTGCCCAGGGGAGAAAAGCCCAGACTACCGGAGTATGACCTAGAAATCATACCCAAAGAAGAAAACAAGTGTATGGTTCGAGTAATAAAGACAAAGGAGGAAATAGGCCCCCTATACGACCCTAACTATCTCGCAGAGAAGTATAAGCCGCACTGGAACCCCTTCGAACTAGCGTATCGAGTCAATGTAGTAAGATCAATAACTCCACTAGTGGCATTATTAATAGCAGTTGCCACTGTTTACTTCGCCATAACTATTCAACCCTACCTCCAAAACATATTTCTACCAGGCGATTTATGGAAGCTTGTAACTACAGGTGAGGTACGGATACTAGTAATAGCTGCAATGGTGCTATACGCCTTCATCGTCCTATTCTCAATCTATTGGGGTAGAAAGTCTAGAGCAATACTGCAAGAATCACCTGAGGGGGCGCCAGCTGTTATAACTATAGGAGTATTCTCGAGCGTGGCCTTTATATTCTCAGAATATATCCTCCTAAGGCTAGCCGACTTCCTTACAATTAATATTCTTAACTCCCCCTACTTCAGACAATATGTCTTGGGAGAAGACCCCGCATTAATCCCTATCACCCCCTCGCTGCTTGACCAGTACTCAATAATAGCTGCAATTCCATTTAATCTAACATTCACCGCTTGCCTCTACGGAATACTGTTCCTACTTGTGGCAAGCTTCATACTGGGATTATCTGGAGTTCAAGTACTGGGGCTTGAAAGATACACACTGTACCTTTACGCTAACGAGGGACCGCTATTCCCATACAAAGACCGTGAAGACGCTCCTGTATGGGTAGAAGGAAAATACTATTGGGTAATGCGCTTCACCTACCTATGGCCAGGCGAATTCACGCTGTCCTCAAGGTCCTTATACCATGAAGACTATGAAAGAGTGGAAGTTTGGGTTAATGCAGAAACAGGAGTGTTGGAATGGATAGTGAGTGATTATCACTGGAGAGAACTTTTCTATCGCGTTCCAGACGATGGTAAGGATCATAGAATCATAGTGGACTTCAACACCAACTTTCATACACCCAATTTTACTCTGCTACACCCAGAAGAATTAGCGGATTTTGAAGTTGAAGATCCATTGAAGGCAGCTTTCACTCTGAGTAAGGATTGGGTTAAGAAGGGCCGCCAGAGGACCCGTGAACTTTTCAAGAATATAAGTCAAAAGTTTTCATCAAGCATTCTCCGAAGAGAAGAGGGATACGCGGTTAAAACTAGGTCGAAATATGTAGAAGACTACTTCATAGACATCCCCCCGGGCGTTCGGCGAGCTACCGCGAACGTTTGTGCCAAGCTTCCCTGGAGTTTCTGGAGGTATCCTTTAGGCGTTCCAACAATTGATCCTAAGACTGGAAAATATTATTACAGGGAGGACAATTATTTCCCACCCCCCATCGACGCTCCACTACACCCCATCAAAAAGAAGATAGATGGCATCGGCACATCCGCTGTTTTAAACCAGCAGGTATGTGCTAACTGTTTCACTCTTAACACTATAGATCTGCATTCAAGTGAGGCTAAGAATTGGCAATGTAAAAAATGTGGAGAGGATATGAGAAGACAGTCCATGATTCACTAAAAGTTTAGTTTCCCTATTCCTTCTTTTTTGTTTCTCTCCTTTCTATCTATTGTCTGCTGTTAAGGAAATTTTCCAGAGCTTCTTCCAAATCAGGTTTTCCTATTTCTTGGAGTTCGTATCTTATTCGGACTGTGGTTTTGTTAACTTTTAGGAGTCTTCGGAGGTCTATGGGTGTTCCTATGATTACTGTGTCGCAGTCTGTGGCTTCAATGGTTTGTTTTAGTTCATCTATTTGTTCGGGGCTGTATCCCATTGCGGGTAGGAGTGCTCCTATTTGGGGGTATTCTTCGAATACCTTTCTTATGGAGCCCACAGCATAGGGTCTGGGATCAACTATTTCTTTTGCCGCATATTTTCTCGCAGCCACTATTCCGGCTCCATAGCTCATTCCGCCGTGAGTCAGAGTGGGACCGTCCTCCACTACCAGTACCCTTTTGTCTCGGATTAGGTCGGGGTTTTCCACAGTGATGGGAGATGCGGCTTTGATTATGGTTGCTTTGGGGTTTAGTTTTTTGATGTTTTTTATGGTTTGCTCCACATGGTCAGGTTTTGCACTGTCTATCTTGTTGATTATGATTATGTCTGCCATGCGTGCGTTTGTTTCTCCAGGATAGTAGGTTAGTTCGTGTCCGGGTCGATGGGGGTCAACTAGCACTATTTGTAGGTCGGGTTTGTAGAAGGGGAAGTCATTGTTGCCTCCATCCCACAATATTATGTCAGCTTCTTTTTCAGCTTCCTCCAAGATTTTTTGGTAATCAACCCCAGCATAAACAATGTTTCCCCGGTCAATATGGGGTTCGTACTCTTCTCTCTCTTCTATGGTGGTTTGGTATTTGTCCAAGTCTTCATAGGTTGCGAATCTCTCGCATACCTGATTTTTCAGGTCTCCGTAGGGCATGGGATGTCTTACGACCACTACTCTTAATCCTTTACTGCGTAGAATGTCTGAGACTTTCCTTGTGGTTTGACTTTTTCCCGAGCCTGTCCTCACAGCGCAGATAGATATTACTGGTTTTTTAGATTTTAGCATGGTGGCTTTGGGCCCCATAAGACGGAAATCCGCCCCACAGGCCAACACAAGTGAAGCCTTGTTCATCACGGTTATATGGGAGAGGTCAGTGTAAGCTAGGACTACTTGGTCCACATCGTATTTTTTGATGAGGTTAGGTAGCTCTTCTTCAGGGTATATTCTTATGCCTTTAGGGTAGAGGGGCCCGGCAAGTTCTGGAGGATACACCCTGTTCTCTATTTTGGGTATTTGAGCTGCTGTGAAAGCTACAACCTCATAATGATCGTTTTTTCTAAAGTAAATATTAAAATTGTGGAAATCCCTTCCCGCCGCGCCCATGATTATCACTTTGGTTCTCAAACCGCGGCCTCCTGCAAATATGGTAATGGTCTCTTAATTATTGAGACTTATACTGCACACTTTTTTATAAGGGTAATTCATGCAAAAACATTAAAATAAACTAGTATTACCTCTCAAATGCAGGTTGAATACTATGTTTAAAAAGGGATAAAAAAATTAAAAACCGCGCCTCAATGGACATTGTCCGATTTTGGAAAATAGAAGCGAATAAAGCCGAAAAATGGTGAGGTAGCAGTGCTATGAAATGGGCTTGGAAAAGTAGTTATTTGATTATTGTGGGGTTAGTTGGAGAGTGAACGTAAAATTTTTTCTTGTATTTTTTCGAATATTGCTTCGTTGTAGTTCAGTCTTTCTACTTTTACTCTTGCTCTTTGGGAGATTAGGAGGAGGTAAATTTTGTGCATTGTTTCGCGGTCGTATACTAGGACTGAGAAGCTGAGTCCACTTAGTCCGGGTTCGCCTTTGACGCCTTCTCTTAGGAGTTTGTTGTTGTTTTCGTAATCGTTGATTATTTTTCCCACGTTTTTTGGTTCGGATATTCTACCGTTAAAGGAATAGTTTACTCGGTAAACCCCGTTTTCTTTTATGTTTTGGAGTATGATCTCGTGTGGTTTTACCAGTAATTGGTCTGTTTCCTCTGAAAATTCGGTTGGGCTGGATGGTTTTTCAGCAGACGAGATCATTTTAGTTACCCATTTTTGGATAGGTCTCCGGGGAATATAAACACCTTTGTGTGTACTTTTTCCAGTGTTTCCAGTGTTTCCAGTGAAAAACTTAAAACATACTCTTCGTAAATTCTTAACAGAAAAAACCACTAATAAGTTTAATAAGGGAAAAATTAAGAGCAGTTTTGGGTGCGAGCTTAATGGATGCCAAAAAAATAAGTTTGCTTGAGGAAATCTTCAACGAAAAGTTTGAATCCTCCAACTTTAACGCCTTTCTTCTTGACGAATCAGGGAATATAGTTGTGAGTAAATTGAGAAAAGGAGGAGAGGAATTCAGTGAGGACGCGATGAATCTACTGGAAAACCGTAAATGCATTTCTGACTGTTTCAAACAGGGAGAGGTTGAAGACTTTATACTCCGCACTAAGGAAGGATACATTGTCGCGGTAACTGTGCACTCTCACATTCTTGCAGTTTCGGGTGTGACAGAAGAGGATATGGGAGAAATTCTGAAAAGAGTAAAAGCAGCCGCCGAAACAATCGAGAACATGGCCTTTTCCAATAAAAAATGACGAAAAACAATTTAGATTCACTCTTCCGATTAAAAAAATAACTCCGCAAAAATCCCCAACTTCCACACGACAGTCAAGAAACATGGTTATCATTAATAATTGGAGCATAAGCCCATTTTGAAACCTAGGCTAAGTTCAAATTCTGTAAGGACTGCCGTGGTTCGCCTTTTTGTACTTCTTGCAAACAACTCTAAAGCTTCGTCATCGATTAGAAAATTTCTAAAAAATGGCCAAAAAGCAATTAGTAAGAATTATTTTAGTAAGGGAAAATTTGAAAAATTTCCAAAAAAAGGGGAGAAGGTGAATGTGTTTGAAGGATTGTCATTTTAAGGCATGGAATCTATGTCTTCTAGAATTTGTAGGCATAGTTTTAGGGCTTTTTGCAGATTTTTCTCATCTATGTTTTCGGGGACATCCTCGGGAATATGCCATAGGGTAAATAGCTCGTTTTCGTCCATACCCATAATGGTAACTGACTTGAAGCCCTGTCTAGCAATGGGTGTGGCGTCAGTGTTTCCATATTTTAGCTCAATGGGTTTTACTTTTACATTACATTTCTTTCCAGCATTAACAACTATCTCTGCCAGTTCCTTTGAGAGGTTTCCCGATACGGAAATCTCTCTAGTTACTACTCCGAAGTTGCCCTGACCCACTGTTTCCATATTGAAAACGTAGGCGTCTTTAAGCTCTTCTCCGTGTCTTTGGGCGAAAACTTTGCTTCCCAGTGTTGCGGGCTCTTCTGTTCCGAAAGAAACAATCCAAACCTCTGTATTTCTAGGCGGCTTTTTTGAAACATTTTCCGCTATGCCCAGAATCACAGCAACCGCTGACAGGTTGTCATTAGCACCCATTACGGGCCGCTTCGTAACCATATTAAATGTGAAGTAAGCGCCGGATAACAAACTAATCAGTCCCACCGATACTGCGGGCACATCAATAGGCATATAGAATCTTATCAGGCTAGCAAAGGTGAAAAGCCCTAAACTAATTGTGAGCGAATTTAATCCAGTAAATAGATCCAAAATGATCCAAATACTTTTCACCGCCGCCAAGACTGCGAAGATAATGGCGGAGTAGACTGGAATGTTCTGTAGTATGTGTAGTCTTTTCTTCTGCTTTGCAAAGAGGGGCATATAGAAGGCGGAATCGTGGTGGCCCGAAAAAATAACTTTCCTCTTAGCCTTATGTACAGGTTTAATTATTGCTATCACGTTCTCCGAAGTTGCGGATTTAAAGAGGGGATCGATTATTTCTTTTCCCCGCATTCTGGTTAGGAACAGAATTAGAATAGTTATTACTATTATTAGAGTGGTTAACGCGGGGATTATAAAATAGAGAATGAATGCTATGAGTATACAGGAGAACTCGAAAAGGATAAGGCCCTGCAAAACACCGGGGTGACACTTAAATTCTTCCACAATAACCTTGTCACTTAAAGGCTTTAATTTCTTCTTCAGGTAATCGGCTGCTTTGGCCTCCTCTGGACTACCCGCTATTCTTGGACCTATTGTTTTACAAATCTCAAAGATGTAATCCACAAGTTTCTCAGGCAAAGGTTCACCTCCCTTATCTAAAAAAAGAGCCAACCTCCTTCACTAATTGATTATGATAGTTTCTGCAATCTTTATGATAAAACTTTCTATCCAAGTATTTTAACCATTTGAGATTCGCTATCCAATAATGTGAATTTTTCCACTAAGCCGCCTTTTTTTGGCCTTCAATAACTAGGAGGAGAGACCTGTAAGTTCTAATTTTGGGTGGGCAAAAATAAAACCACACAGCTAAATTGGCCAAAAAACTAAAAAAAGGTTGCAGTGATTTTCTACTTTTCCCAAATGATTACCTGTTTCTATTTCAAAAAAGCAATTTATTCGGTAAATTTGGGTTTTCTCCTTGGGGGTCTAATTAGGTACCCAACCCTCTCGGCTAGTCTCACGTGGGTAAGCAGCATTGACTCTCTCGCCCTGCTGGCAAACAATAAATTGGGGGTATCGTCCGTGATAGACATTCTTACGAAATCGTCGCCCAGCTTATTCATCATTTTTACAAATTCTTCGTCTTTTACCAGCCTTTCAACCCTCGCCACATCTGAAGCCTTTACAATAAATATATCTTTCAAGTCGGGAGCGTCGACTTCTTTTAGTTCCTCTAAAACCTGTTTATCCTCCTTTGTGATCTCCTTACTTGTGGGGTTAATTATTTCGAGGTGGAGTCTGGGCTTAGCTTCAAGATTAGCCTGTGTGAAGAGCATGTCGTAATGGGGACGGAATTTTGAGATTATGTGATGGATGAGGTTCTCTCTGTTCAGTAAGAATAGAACCACTTCCCATTTTTTAAGGGGAATGTTTCTTTTGGTTTCGCAGTAAAGTCTGAAACCGCTGGTTCTGAAGATTTGTTGTTTACTCTTCTCACACTTTGGGCCCAGCTCAGCTTTTAGAATGGTTCCAAACCTGCTAATGAGTATCCTGTTGTATTTGGAGCCCCATACATAAACGGCGACGAAAACTGCCATGATGCCCATAACGACAAACATTCCAATTGTTCCAAAAAGTTCAACTGGATCCACGAATTCAAACACAACAGCCACCTCTCACACATCTTAAACCAAACCGCCTTTAAAACTCTTACTAAACACAAAAAATGAAAGTTTATACGTTGCCATTTTTTAAAAGCTTAAATATAAATATCTGATAGGCATTTTAGAACTATTTAGAATTCCGTGAAGGGCTTGAAATGAACAAGCAGGAAACATACAGTTTCTTCAAGAGGGACTCCTGCACCGAGTGCGGCGACTGCCTTGTGAAGTGCCCGGTAATGCAGCTAGCTCCACCAGAAGCTAAAAAGGAAATTCGGAGATTGATTAACTCTGAAAAAACAAAACATGTGCTCACCAAGTGTACTACCTGTTTCTCCTGTAACATTTATTGCCCACAGAAAGCAGACCCCTACGAGCTAATCTTGATGAGGTGGTTTGAAAGATACAGGAAAAATGGTCTAGGTCAAACAATGAAACTCCTATCACCCAATCACCCACGAAACCTCTGGTCAGCTCTCTGGAAGAAGTTCCCCGAAGACGAGAAAAAAAGGATTCAGTCATGGGCCAACCCCCAAAAATCCGACTTGGTAATAATTGGGGGAGGCATGACCAGCCTTGTTCCCTACATTACACAATCAAAAATTTTGGAAAACGTCACCTTTGTGGGCACCGGTGATTTCTGGACCAGCGGAGGCCTTTACTATCAGCTGGGACTGTTTGATGTAGTGGAGCAGGCAGGAAGAAGGGTGGAAAAGCAACTAGGAAAAGTGGGCGCAAAAAAGGTAATTCCCTTCTACGTCGGCGAATACGTTATGCTCAAAAAAATATTGCCCCAAAAATTTGGCATAAGATTCAATTTTCAAGTGCAGCCCTTCGAGGAGTGGTTACTGGATAAAATCAAGAAGGGAGAAGTGAAGCTAAAGTCGAAGGTTAAAATGAAGGTCACCCTCCACGATTCCTGCTGGTCTAAGGCCGCAGGAGAAGAATTCTTTGAAACAGTCAGAAATTTGCTGAAGGCCACAGGTGTAGAACTGGTTGAGATGAAGCATCATAAGGAAAACTCTCTGTGCTGCGGCTTCGGAGCCGGCGCCGGCCGCTACAGTATGCTAGACATCATAAGCTACGCAGGTAAAAGATTTAAAGAGGCAGAGGAAACAGGTGCAGACGCCCTAGTGGTTCACTGCGCCGGATGTCTTTGGATAATGTCAGTGGCAAAGGAACTCTTGGGAGTTAAGATGCCCATATACCACGTTTTTGAGGTAGTCCAATTGGCGGCGGGAGAACAGCCACTACATAGACACAGTGAGAGGGCATGGGACATAATTGGAACAGTTTTGGCTCACCCAATAGCAAATATAGTGAGAACCGGAAAAGGGTACTGGATTGCACCGTTCCCACCAGAGATAGAGACTAGATCCGAACAGTTGGAGGACAAACCCATACTCTCCAAACTAATAACTCCTCTACTGAAGCGGAATTCAGTCAAAAAATTAATCTCCAAAACATTTAGGATAATACTTTCATTAAGATGGAATTTTTGATATTTTAACGTATATAAATCAATTAGGAGACTAAAAAATGGTGGCTGAGCAGAGTCAGTATAGCTTCTTCAATGAGGAAGCGTGTACACGCTGTGGAGAATGTTTCTCGCGTTGCCCTGTTATGAAACTTCCTTTAGAGGAGGCCAAGAGGGAAATTCAGAGGCTAATTGATGGTGAAAAGACGAAACATATCTTGGAAAAATGCGAGTCGTGTTTTGCATGTAACTACTTCTGTCCAAATGGCTGTTTTCCCACGGAGCTAGTTTTGCAAAGATGGTACGAGGAATACAAGGCAAAGGGGCTTCCTGAGAGGGCTCGCTGGTTCATTGCCCACGGGAAACCCAACTTCAGAACCTATGCACTTGATAGGCTGCCTGAAGATGAGAAAAGAACTGTGGAGTCCTGGTCTAAATTTAAGAAAAGTGAAACCATACTCTACCCCGGATGCAACGTCATCACTATTCCTTCGCTTACCTACACTAGCCTCTTGAAGGAATACACCATTATGGGTTCTCTGGATCTTTGCTGTGGAGAAACCTACTATCGTACGGGAATGTTTGACCAAGCTAGGCAAGCTGGTTTAAGGCTTGAAAAATGGTTTAAACGGATAGGGGCAAAAAAAGTGGTTATGCTGTGCACTGCTGGGTGCAATATGTTCACCAACGTTTTACCCAAAAGATTTGGCATAAAATTCGATTTCGAAGTAGTACCCTTCTACAGAATACTCCTAGATAGACTCGAAAAGGGAGAAATTAAGGTGAAGGAGAAGCTTAACAAAACTGTAACCCTCCAAGACTCCTGCTACGGGCGGGCATTCGGCGACGAGTACCTCGATATACCCAGAAGAATATTGGAAATTATAGGGGCGAAAGTGGTGGAAATGGAATGCACCCGGGACTGTGCTCTCTGCTGTGGAATAAGTGGAGGGTTCAGTTTCCCAAGAAGCTATCACCCCTGGACTCTGACTATGGCAACAATAAGAAGACTGAGACAGGCAGCAAAAACCCACGCTGACATTCTGGGAGTCTACTGCGCGGGTTGTCTACAAATGCTCTCTGTGGGAAAAAAGGTTTGGCCAACTAGGATGCCCGTCTATCATCTACTGGAACTTGTGCAGATGGCTATAGGTGAAAAACCGGAACATCGATGCTCACAGAGAGCTGGCACCATATTCAAGGGAGTAATTCTACACCAGTTTCCCAAAACACTATCCAGGAAAAGATTCTGGGTAGAAGAAATAAAACCCGAATTTTAAATTAAAAACTGGCAGTTAATCCCCATTTGACACACGAGAATCACTAAATGACTCATGTTGTTTGAAACCCTTTTATATCACTTTCCTATGGCGCACACCCTGACACAGACTCCACAGATCAATTCGCTTGTGTCTAACTTTTTTCCCACTTTTTTCATGTGGCTAACACATTTTTTCTTGTCGGTAAGCCCAGTTTCTAGTGCGTTTACTGGACAGGATTTGACGCATAAGTCGCATTCTTTGCAGAAGTTTTCGGAGAGAGGTGGGTCACCAGTTAGGGGGGCGTTGGTTACTATGGATGTTAGACGTACTCTTGGACCATAATCTTTGGTGATTAAGAGGTTGTTTCTGCCCAGACAACCGATTCCTGCAAGAACCGCCGCATGGCGATGGGAAAGGTCTCCCCTATTCTCCTTAGTGTTGTAGGGGGAGGAGGCGGGAATTGCCACGGCTTCGTATCCCTCACTTTCCAAAAAGCGGGCAACTCGTATTGCTATTGTGTTTAATTCTTGGTTCAATAGCGAATAGTTTAAAAGGTACTCCCTGCTGGGAGCATTTCTTACTGCGCCCTTTAGGAGGGGAATTGCTAGAACCACCACACTTTTTGCATCTTTTAGAATGTCCTGTGGCCTATAGCCCTCAGGAGCCTCCTTGAAACTGTCTGCTTTTGCAACTCCCACAATTTTAGCTCCCAAATCTCGGGCTAACCTCTTAACCCTAGTAGTTAACTCGCCATTTTCACTCATTTTCGACACACGCTCAAACAAGTTTATGAAATAAGCCTCCGCTCATCACTACCAAATAATTTAAATCGACAAGTTCCAAATACAAATCTAACAAATTAATTTGTTCATAAATGTTGGATAGGGAGTCTGATGCGTTGAACAGTTTATTGGAGGGAGCAAGTATTGAATATTGTCAAAGTCTCCTGTGTCCAGTTTGCTTATAAGCCTATTAGAGGATTTGAGGATTTTGAATCCAACGTGGAAAATCTCCTGAACCAAGCAAGGGGCTCCGATTTTGTTGTTTTTCCCGAAACCTTCACTATGGAGCTCCAATACCTTATCCCAAATCACGATATAACCAGAATACACGAGTTTACTGAACAGTACTTGGAACTATTCACCCAGCTATCCAAAGAGAGAAAACAGTACATTGTGGCGGGCTCACATAACACGAAGAAAAACGATAAGCAGTACAACACCAGCTACATGTTCTGTCCCGATGGACAAATATTTGAGCACAGCAAAACCCACCTATTCCCCCTGGAACCCTTCCTGGGAGTATCACCAGGTGACACCATTGAAATTTTTCAAACAAAAAGGGCAAAAGTGGGTATAGCCATATGTTACGAAATAGAGTTTCCAGAAGTGGTACGCATCCTCACACTGAAAGGAGCGGAGATTGTCTTTTGCCCCTCGTACACCATCGGTGAGCATGGTTTTTGGAGGGTAAGACACTGCTGCCAAGCAAGAGCCATAGAAAACCAAATCTACGTAGTCCACTCCTGCATGGTTGGAACGCCCCCGATTCCAGAGATGGCTGGCTGGGGAAGATCCTCAATACTGAGTCCATGTGAAGACCCTTGGCCCCCAAACGGCATTATAGCCGAAGCTAAAACCAACATAGAAATGGTTATACATGGAGAATTAGACCTGGAACTGCTACATAAAAAGAGGGAAAGCGGCTCAGCAACAACCCTTAAGGACCGCAGACCAGAACTCTACAAAAACTAGTTTCGCCGCAGCCTCTCAGTTAGCTTCTCATTCAGATTCAACCTTTGTGTATACGCTTAGCTCATCTATAAGTCGGCTAGCAACTTCTCTGGCTTCAGACCTGTTAAAAGCTGCAAATATTAGCTAAATTAAAACAACATTTTTTATTCTGTGATTAAAAACAGATCTATACTCCTTATTTTGGTTGTCTACTCTGTTTATCAAAGAATGGGGGTCTTAATTGTTCATTTTGTGAATATTCTATCTTTGAGAAATTGATGCGTGTATTTGTGGCTATCACAAAAATTTTTTATGTAATATAGAATTGTGGTGTGGAACCTAAATGCAGGCTGAAGGTGTCTGTTATCCAAGTAGGTAGTTTTTGGTTCTTTATCTAGGGGTGGGATTGCAGGATTGCTTATTGGGGACGGGGAGAAATATTGTATATGAAAATTTAGTCCATGAATTTGCCTGTTAGCCAGTTTACTCTCTTTTTACAGTATGGGCAGGTGTCCATTCCAGGCTCGACCATAACTGTGCTTCCGCAGGCGGGGCACAGCATTTCGACTTTTTCAGTTATGATAAATCCTGGTGGGGTCTTTTTTAGTTCTGCTTCGATTTTTTGTTTTTTGGCTTCTTCCCGCTCTTTCATCATTTGGGATACTTTTGCCGAAATTGAAATGCCGCCCTTCTCTTTAATCTCTCCTTTTGCGCTGGGGATGGGTTTGGAGACGACTTTGGATTTGGCTCCTGGTTCGGGTGGGTTTAGGACGTCCCAAATTTTTTTGGCTAGTGATTTTTCCTTTACTACGCCAGTTACTTCTGTTTCCATGCCCACATCGTAGGATTGGGGTATCTCTTCTTCGTCCAGTTGTGCTCTTTCAGCTACTGTTAGGGGTATGGGCTTTAGGTCCATTTGTTTGTAGCTTTTGATTAGTCTTATTAGTCTAGTCATGTCTTCGGTGTCCATGCCCTTAATGGCTATGTGGTCGGATCTGAAAACCGACCATTTGCTCTCCTTGGGATATTTTATCTCTAATTGTTTTTCCATCAGTCCCCCTATTGATACATCGTCTATGTTTTCAAAGAAGATGCTGAATCCTCCGAATATCTCTTCTTCTGGTGAGGCGCGTATTATTTGGGCTAAGGTTCCCTTGTCTCCGTAGAATATGATTCGCATGTTTGTCAAGTATAGGTCGCCTCTGTTGGTCTGGAGGTTGAAGTCTTCGGCTTCCCCTACAGTTACACCGCGCACCACATGTATCAGTTTTTCTCCTTTGAGAAGAAGTGGAGGCGTCTTTCCATGAATCCTTATCATATCTATTACCCTTTCTCAAGCCTTTTTTGATAAATAAAATTTTTCTAAATTAATGATTAGCGTACCCAAATATAAAAATAAGGTTTAGGGCACAGTTAAATCCACATTTATCCATCCGCTTGGTCTGCCCTGCTCCCTTTTAAGTATTCTAAAACCAGGTGGACTATCTCGAGTTTCAATCACTATTGAGAAGGTATCCATAATGAAGTCTCGAATTTCCTTATCGAGTAATTCTGATTCAAAAATAGATATGGTTAGCAAATTGCGGAAACTAACCCTACCAAGCCTCTCTTCATATTCAAGAATCTTCTTTGGGAACAAGGCTTCCTCCTTCATATATCTTATAATCGAGTCTCTAATAACTATGAGGCCCTCGTAGCCCTCTTTTTTGGATTCCTCTAGCATATCCTTCAATTTATTTATTAGCAGGTAATCCTCCGTGAGGTCTTTATAAAGTTCTGCAATGTCACCAATGATACAGGACTCCACACCGATTTTCTCAATCATTTTTCTTACGGTGCTGAGTCGGGCCCCTTTACTAGTGGTGTAATAGTAAGATTTAATGTTTCTCTTACTGGCCGCCACAATTATGTGTATAGCCAAAAATGTTGTGGTTCTCGGTTCACCTATGACTGCTACGTGATCTATAAACTGTAGTCCGCCACACAAGTATAGGTCTAGGTCTGTAATTCCACTGGAAATCTTGTTGGGAATGGATCTGGCTACATCTGCGAGTTTATCGCAGGTGGTAATCATCAACTCTTCCGTTATTGGTTCACACCATACTCCCTTACATATAGGCACCGAATAGTCTAAAGCGCAACGCGTAAGTTTACCTTCTTCCACTATCAAGTAGCGGCAAGGCTTCTCGTAGGAAAATCCCAAGCAGCTGACCAGTATTTCGGCGATGGATCTCAGCAACAATGGTATTCTCCTCAACAGTTATTGTTGACTCCGGCGCCTAATTGGAGCATATGACTTCATCCTTTTATTTAACTCTCATCATCCCCGCGTTTTCCAAATAGTTAAACTCGCTGGGTTAGCGGCCCGTGTAATGTACTTTTAGGTTCTTAAATGCTTCTCAAAGAAAAAAATATTTTTCCCTTTAAAAAATTTATCTTATTATGTTTTACCAAAAAAGGGGTTAAGTAATAAAAAAATTTACTTAAAAAACTTGAAAAAAAACATTTTTTTAAAAAAAGAATTTAGAGATTCTAAAAAGCACGATTCAATTTCTAATTTTGACATGTAGAGCTGAGCAATAAACACTTTTGGAGCGGAAAGTTTTCCCCTTGCTTAAAATTGTTTTTTATCTTATAAGTATTCTGGTGGGGGAAAGCCGAATTCCTCCATGTGGTCGAATCCGATTTTAAAATTTGCCATGAGTTTTCTTATTTCCTCCTCGACTTCGCCAGCTTTTCTTATGGAGTCAAAGCTTTCCACGTGGTCTCCTATTTCCATTATGCAATCTGACACCGCATCAATCTCTTCCCCTATCCTCCGTTTAATCTCATCACACAGGCGAATCATCCCATCCACAAGCACCATAATTTCTTCCTGTCTTATTGAGCCCTTTAAATCCTCCAAGGCTATCGAAAGTTTATCACATTTTTTCATTCTCTCTGCCAAAAATTTGATTCTATACTTCTCGCACCACCACCTAAACTCAGTGGTACTCATTTTCTGGGCCTCAGAAGGGGAGAGAAAAACTGTCTGAGGCCCTAATTCCTCAACCTCGTAGCGCCTCCACTCCAAAAAGGCCTTAACCACAAAGCCCCACAGCTCCATAATCACAGACAAAAATGGCCCTCCATGAAAAAGATTCTAGAATTTATTTTGGCATTTCGGACTCAATTATTTCATCAAGAAGAGCGTCTCTCTCCTCCGCAGGTAGAAACTCTAAACGCCTGATATTTAGGGGGTCAATTTCCTCCCTTATTATCCTTACCTGTTCCTTAGTAGGAGGCTCCGTGGTGGGTGTATCTTCGGGAATAATTAGTTCAAAGCCTGTTTTTTCCTGAATTTCCCTCCTCGTTACCCCGGGATGCAGAGAAATAACTTTCATGCGCTTAGTCTTCTCGTCAAAACCCAGCACTGCAAGGTCAGTAATTATGTGGTAAGGGCCTTTTCCCGGGAATCCCATCTGCTCCCTAGTGGTTTTTCCGTCTAGGAAACCTACGCCACTCACAAAGTCAATTTTGGGTGTGAAACATCTCTTATCGTGGCGAGGCACGTAGAGCAGAATCTTCTTGTAGGTGATTGAAACCTCGGGTATCCCAGCAGCCCCTGGAAGACGAACCTTGGGAGAGTACCAGTCGCCTATGCAGGTATTATTGAAGTTTCCATACATATCTATTTGGGCAGGCCTGAAATACTCCACTGTTACTCTTCCAGAAGGCAGATGCTCCATAGTCACTTCCCCGCTATGTTGAAAGCGCAGAGCCCAAGTACTAACATACTTCTCAAAATATAGTAAAGATACCGGGCGAGTTTCAAGAACATAGGCGTTGCCCATATGAAACATGGGAGTACAGTGGGGGGCGTGAGTTTTTTTGGCAAGCAGGTAAGCATTGGTCACCAAGGGTGTAGCTATACCCTGCGCCATCACATCATAGTCTTTAATCTCCCTCGCCATACAAACAATAACCATTTCGTCCGTTGTAAAATCATCAGAATACATAGATCACTCACTCCTAGAGAAGAATTTTAGAAAGGGTTGAGGCTCCTACTCGGTCCAGATACTCTTCATGAGTTTTTGCCTGGTAAACGTAAGTGTTGAGATACTCAGAAAATCCATTATTCCTCGACATTTCCAAATATTTCCTGATGTGCTTTATGTCATAAGTGTAAAACGGGAAGCAGGATGTGGGATGAGCTCCGAAGGGCGCACGGACTACAGCGTCAACCATAAAGTGGGGAATGTTAGCCCTGCCCGGGACGCGAATGATTTCTTCTGTTTCCACAATCTTCTCAGCAGAGATGATTACTTTCTTGCTGGCTTTGGCTAAGTCCTCATCTAACCAAACCGCACCGTCAATGTGGGCATTACCCATTCTGTCCGCCATAGACACATGGATAATTGAAACATCTGGCTTTATAGGGGGAAGGGCTACAAGCTTCTCGCCGGAAAGGGGGCAGGTGTACTCCTTAAGGTCCTTTCTTACTTTCATAACATCGGTGCCTCTAATTCCCCTAGTTGGCAGGTGGGGCACTTGGAGTAGGGTGGCCTTTAGGCCCAAGACAATTGTGAGTTCTGTTTCTTCAACTATCTCGAGTTCCCCATTTTCTGAAGCCTTGCGAAAATTAGGCGCCAGGCCAAGGATTTCAAAACCCACATAGCAACTTCTAATCTGCGAGGCACAGTGTGCACCTATAAGCATATCTGTGGGTAGTCCAGCTATGAATGTCAAAATTCGCAGATTTTTAATTCCCTGGCGTATAATCTCTCGAGTCAACACCATGGGGCGGCGGTAGAGGCTCATTCCTCCGATGCCCAGAAGGTCACCGTTTTTAATTAAACTAGCCGCCTCGCTCAAGGATACCAGTTTATCAGCCAACCTTTTTCCTCCTAAAAACCAGAAGACAATATGGTAGAAAACATCTGAATTCATAAAGCTTAAAAGTTTTTTCGCTTGAAACCCCCAGTTTATTCTGCTTGTGCCCACAGTATGAAAAGAATATTTATGGGACTCTACAAGTTGTGAGCCTAAAATAGGTGTTAGGGTTTATACTTCGTCTAAACAACTTGGTAGTAACCCGGTCGAGGCTCGATTGCTTCGCCGGATTTGAGAAGTTTTTTTAGGGTTTCTTGGGTTTCTTCGGGAGTGTATCCCAGAGTTTCCATTTTTTGCATTATTTCCTTTTCGGACATGGGATTAGCTGATTCGGATAAGAGTTTTACTAAGGCTCTTCTGGCTCCCTTAACCTGTGTCTGGAAACTGGGGGTTTTAGATATGGCAGTGTATCCAGAGTCTGCTGCGCCCACATACTTTATGGTCCATGGAGTGGGGAAAATTATGTTTCCTTCTTTTCCGAGTTGAACCAGCTTTTCTTTTACGTATTCGAAGTCTAATTTGTATTTGGGGCAGAGTTCTTCGATTCGGTCGAAGCTTGCCGGTTGCTTTGTGCAGTGTTCTCTTAAGAGAAGTGTAAGTCTCTGGGTTCTGGAGCTGGAAATCGTTTCTTCCTCCTCCGTTAAGTCTTCGATTTTTATGGATTCTTTGGGGAGAAGTTTTTCCAGCTCTTTCTGCGAAGCTTCTACGGCTTGGAGGAAGCTTTTGGCGTCTTTCTCCGCATTGTACTTTCGCACCAGCATTGAGGCTTCTTTCTGGTCGTGAACAATTTGGCATCTTGTGGGGTCAATTTTTATTATGTTGCCACAGTTGCCACAAAGTCTAGTTTTTTGCCTGACTGGCGAGAAGGTAAACCTGCCACATTTGGGACACTTGAAAATCGCGTATACCTGTTTCAAGACTCATCCTCCAAAGAAAAACTTATCCTTACCTATAATTCTTATTCTCACTTGGTATAAATAGTCCTTCTAATTAACATTTTATATTTTTGGTGCAAAACTTAATTTGCGAATTTGAGTTTTCACATGCACTAATTTTATTTTCTTTCTGGAAACATAAATAAGTAAATGTTTAGATTATTAGTTTATAGGTGTGAATAGTTCTTTAATTTTAGAATTGATTGAGGTTGTGCAAAATGGATGTCGAGGCCCTTGCCGATCTTAAGGCTTATCTCGAAGAGGAAATTGAAAAAAGGAAGGAGGAACTGGAACGTTTTAAAAGGTTTCTCGGATTAGTTGATGAGCTTTTAATGCAGGAAAGCTTTAAGACCGCAGCTGAAGTTGTGGAGTCAACTGGGAAAAAGGAGGGAGGGGAGGAAGAATTCAAGATTGTTTCAAAGAACGGCGTGCTACTGGGTGAGATGACAATATCGAAAGATGCGATTTCAATTAGACCAAATCCAGAGATCGAGTTTAACGTTAAGACTCCTCCCTTCGCATCGTTTTTCCTGGGAAAAGTGTTGTCTGGAATGTTGAGAGCTGATGAGGAACTAGCTAAGAAGAAAATGCTTGACGAGAAAAACATAATAAAGTTCAAAGTTAAGGCCCCAAACGATATTCTTCAGGAGATCGTAATAAGGAATTACGGTGACGAAAAAAGGGTTGACGAAATAAAAAACACTATACGTTGGACTCTGGAGAAAATCTACCAACAAGCACAGTAATTTCCCAACCAGCCACTTTCTTAAAAAAAGGAACCCTTTCAGCCAGTATTATATTTGTATGTACCAGTTTCTCCAACACTGTGGTAGAGTTGACTTCTTAAATAAGCAGTGGGAGGTGTTCGTCGATCCACAAAATATTCGTACTTTTTCATATTACCCTCTATTTTTAGGTTTGTTTTTCGAAAGATTTATGTTTAGTTGCTTTAAATAAATTTATAAACGGAAGAAAGGGGAAATACTCTTATGGCTTACCGAGATGCTATGGAAGGCAACTTTCTAGCGGTTCATGGGGCGGAACAACTCAGGCTCATAAAAGAGGCTTACAAGTTTTATGTTAAAAATGATGTACGGGATGTTTTAGCATTTGGGGCAGTTACTCTTATTAATAGGTATCTTCGAGTTTCCAAATTGCCAAAAGAAGACGTAGCAATGTTTGTTGCTGCCCTATACCTGGTAAGTAGACACCCCTTCTCATTTGCTAACCACACTTCAAAGCAGGAATTCGCGGAACAGTTTGGTATAAAGGCCACCTCTCTTGAGTGGTACTCTGAAAACTTGGCTGAGAAACTGGGATTCATAAGGATATACGATTACCGCCACTTCCCATACTACATTGATCCAGAGGGGGTAATAAACTCTGTAATATTGTCCGTGGTTCGACTCACAGTAGAGGAACTTGCAGTGAGAACCCTTCTCGGCGTAGAAACATTTGAAGAGAATGAAGCCATAGAGGGAATAGTGGATAGACTGGTTGATAGACTAAAAATCGTACCCAGCGTCTTTAAGCCAGAAATACGCAGAATTGTTTCAGAATATATGAGTAAAGAAATTAAGAAGTACATTTGAAGTTTCAAAGAGGCTTAAGAGGTGAAAACTGAGGAAAGCTTTCCCTGTTTTGAAGTTGAGGGACAAAAGATTCCCAGAATACTTCTGGGGAGCTCCCCCTTCCTAGGCGCAGGCCAATTTGGCGTAAAGGCTTACCAGTACTATAAGAAATTCTTTGAGAACCCTGAAAATATTACGGAGCTAGTAATAGAGTCCATAAAGCTTGGAGTGAGGGGTATCCAGCTCGTGGCGTATAGCGAAATTGCCCGAGCAGTAAAACAGGCACAAGTTGAAACTGGGGTGGAATTAACAGTTGTGGGCAGCTTGCCCTTTGATAGACCAGAAGAAGGACTAGATTGCCTGTGTGATTTAAATACTAAAGCGGTTTTACTCCATGGGGAGGAAACGGATAGGCTTAACCTTAAGGTGTTAGATTCTTGGTTCAAAAGAATCAGAAAGGCGGGTTTCGTTCCGGGCGTTGCCACCCACAAACCGGACCTCACTCTACCTGTGATCCTAAAAAGTGAATTAGATTTTTCACTGGTATTAGTACCCTTCAATGCGGCCGGCTTCCTCATGGGAAAAAAAGAAACGGTTTACAATATAGTTTCAGAATGCGACAAATCATACATAGCTATGAAGCCCTTAGCCGCAGGACGCCTCAAACCCAAAGAGGCATTGGAATTCGTCTTTTCCTGTAGGGGTATAAAGTCTGCGGCGGTAGGCATAGCCACGCCAGAGGAAGCCAGGGAAACATTCTCCATAGCCAAAGATATCCTCAAAAAAAATTAACGTTAAATTTACGCTTGATTCTTATTTTCTTTAGGCTTTTCTTCTTTTATTTTTTGGATTGACACTCTCCGCGACTAAAGTCGGGAGATTCTTGCTTCTGGCTCATCGGGAGCCTTCGAAGCAATGGGTGTGCCACCACCCAGTTAACACGCCCTTCCCTCAAAGGAAACGGCGTCTATGTTGGCACCCTCATGGGGGCTGAGTCTTGTTTAGCCCCTTAAAGCCCAAGCCAAACCCTTCAGCTACCAACAACTATTTACATACCCTACTTTCAAATAAACTTTTTTGGCGATTCATCCCCACGACTTGAAGTCGGGGGCTTTCTC
>CAZECW010000102.1:0-3000 GCA_964510585.1 uncultured archaeon
CTATGTTGGCACCCTCATGGGGGCTGCGTCTTGTTTAGCCCCTTAAGCCCAAGCCAAACCCTTCAGCTACCAACAACTATTTATATACCATACTTTCAAATAAACTTTCTGGCGATTCATCCCCACGACTAAAGTCGGGGGCTTTCTCGCCAAGGTTTTGTAAAAGATTTTTCCTCGCCGAGGGTGCCCATGGCTACGAAGAATAGGGGTACAATCAAGCTCTTAAAATTCCTCAACATTCTGATGAGGTAAATAGTGTCCCATATGTCTTGGTTCGTTTCACCCGGCAGTCCCAGAATTAGGGTCGAAACTGGAACCCAGTGATTCTCGCTCAGAACCTCAAATGCTCGGAGAACAACATCAGGCCACTCCTCATAGTTGAAAGGCTTACATTTCCCATACATGTGCTGCTTGGCCATCTTAGGGCTTCCCGTTTCTATTCCTGTCTGCCCACTCAGCCAGTTCTTAGCATCTAAATCGAGAATTTCTGATATTTCCTCAACAAGTTGTGGAGCTGCCGCCACAGAGCTTAGTGCAAAGTGACTAATCTCAACCGACTCTACTCCCGGGAGCCCTTTAACCGCTCGGAAGAGGCCTTTAACAGCCTCATTATTTATGTTCAAACCTTTAGCATGGTATCTTAAAACATCCTCCGCGTGAAGAAGAATATTGTGGCTCCCAGACCTCAAGTTCACTTCAACTTCTTTAAGAATATGATCGACGGGAAGACATCTGAAAATCTTTAGGGTAGGTGTGCAAAATTTGCATCCCCTTCCGCATCCCCGAGCAATTTCCACCAAACCACAAACACTGGGCCTACGAATAAGAGGTATATTCTTCAATGGAACAGGATCAGTATAGATAACCTCCGGTATATTCTCCCCTTTAATTGCCTTTTCGAAAAGAGGAGGTACAGCGTCGTCTCCCTCACCAATAACTACACAACTTATGCCCAGAACTCTTCTTATCCCCTGATTACAAAGCTGCCAAGCGCCGGGTCCTCCAACAAATATTTTTGGTTTATACCCGCTTAGGTGGATTTTCAGTAGGGTGCGGAGGAACTCCCAAGCCATAAGAGGCAATCCCCCAAACAAACCCCGGAAAGTCGTGGTCGCCGGCCCAACGCCCAGAGGATCAGTCTCAGTTATACCAACAACCCTAGTATTTGATCCAATAACCTGCGGTAGGTGCTCAGGACTGGTAACAATTACATCTTTCTCATCAAATCCATATTCCAAGAGAGCAGCTTCGATCTTTCTGGTTCCATACGGGGCCAAAACCGCAGCTCCCTCCCCATTAACCTTTACAGGAGGACTGAAAATCTTATAGTAAATATAAGAGGGTACAAATCCCGCTGGGACACACGAACTGAAACCGAGAAACATACCACCAAAATAATTACTCATAAGAGTCCTATCAGCAGTTAAAACAATGGGAACCTCAACACGCAAGAAACACACCACCAAAAACTTTTACACACAAACTCTTCCTACCTCTATTTGTTAATGACCTTTTAATACAAGTTTCGGAACTGCAAAAAGCGAAGAATTCCAATATTTCCCGAATACAAGTAACAAGAGTTCCAACCCTAAAAAATAGAATTATTCCCTTCACCACTTTTGACATTATCTTTTAGAAATACACAATAAGCCACCGTGTGTTCTGTTGCACAATTTTGCTTTCAAAATATTCAGTTGATAATTATGAAAATTTTTCAAATTGACAATGTAAAACTGCAAAAAATTCAGAAAAACCCATAAAAAATTAAAACAATAAGAATTTGCAACACTGAAATTTTTAAAAGGGCTTTTCCGAATATTCATAAAGGGATGGCTTTTTGGGAACAACAGGCTATAATAAAAAGGGTGTGTACGGAGTGGAATTATTGAATTAAGTTTATACCCTATTCCTCCTAAATATTCTTTTGTAAATTCCCAATAAGTTCTAACAGGACAGTTAAATTCATACTTGAACTATTAAGAATAAATTCTGCACCAAAACTCTGAACTTTCTGGTTCTCAGATTTTAGCTGATAACAATGTTTTTATTACTAAGCGGGCATATTTTCTTGATAAAAAGGGAGTGTTTAAAATTGTCTTCGAAATCGGATTCAACAATACCCCGCTACGTAATTAGGTTTGACGGTGCTCCCGAGTGGGCGAGACTAGTTAACCTTTTTGCACAACTATTATATTCACAGCTTGGTGATCGACTTGTGAGTGTTATTGCTCTTCCTCAGGAGGAGGACTTGCTTCATGAGAGTAATGTTCTTGTAGTTGTTAGGGGGGAGGAAGGTGTTGAGGAGAAAATTGTTCAGGCTAAGTGGGAGGCTGAGGATGAGATGGGGGGCAACCTGAGTATAAACTACATAACATGCACACCAGAAGAAAAAGTTTTTTCTACTGCCTTTGAGCGGGAGGGCTTCCGTGTTAAATAAATTAAGAGAAAAGATCCTCCTCCTGTTGGAGGAAGCCCAGAAGGATACCAATATGAAGTGTTAAAATAAGGCTGTTAGTGCAGCGTATTTTGCAGCTCGTATGGCCGCAGAATCTTTTATTGCGGAAAGAATGCAGCATCTTCCGAAGAGAGACGATAAACTAGCGAATATTTTAAGAAACCTTGGCTTCGAATCTCTCTCCAGCATACTAATGGAACTATATAACCTCCGGAAGAAGGCGGACTACGGTGAGAGGTTTATGAGTGAGAAGGATTCAGAAAAAGCGATATTGTATGCAAAAACATTGACACTTGACTATGTTTATTTTAGGGGTTTCCCATTTAGAGGATAGTGGTCGGGAAAACCCTCCGTGGGGATTTTCGGGCGCCGATTTAGGCGACCCCCATTGACACTTCAATTTAAAGGAGGGTAACCGCGCCACCCTCAATGAAGTCAAGTACATCCGTTTTTTGAGATTCAGTATAACCTTCTCGGGGGCGCGGCGACCACAAAAGTAAAGGAGGCGAAACCTCCTTGAACTATGTTGGAGTCGATGTGGGTAA
>CAZECW010000103.1:0-2288 GCA_964510585.1 uncultured archaeon
ATACTATTACTCTCCATATGCGGAGCACAAAGACTTGAATTAAAAAAAGTTTTTCTCCCACTAACTCCAACAACAGTAAAAGACGAACAAACCGGTCAAGAAACAACAACAGGATACCAATGCGGAAACGCACACTTCAACATAAAAGACCAAAAAGAATTAGAGTTATTGAAACAGTTAGGACTTCCCGTTAACAAGAATGGAGAAACCTTTAATAATAAACAATTCACCGAACTTGATGAAAAAGGTGAAAAATCCCAAGTTAAAGGCATATTACTTTATGAAGATCTTAATCCATTTCTCGTAAGAAGTGCCTTCGGTGGAAGGATTCCAAACGTGTTACCCGTTGAAGAAGGAAAACCTGAAGACTACTTCTTTACGGATTGGTTTAAAAATTTGGCAGTGTTTAAGGAGATTCCAAGGCCAAGCACGTCTGCAACGGGTTACTACTCTATTTGTGACTGGATTCTTAAGAAACTTAGTTGGGAAAAACCATCCCTAGAGGGAAAGGAGGGAAAGAAACTGGTTGAATTTATGGACATGGCTGTTAGGACTTGGGCCTCCGATGTCCCCACAGAAATAGTTGCGCTGCGGGAAAGCCTTGCCGACGAACACTTCACACCAATCCTATCAATAATCAACATCTACTTCCTCGCCGAGGCCTATTCCGCCGACTCGGAAAAAAAGGCCCTAAACTGGTTTGGCGACGAATACACTCAAGCTCTTAACAAGTTCATCAACGACCTGAAGGAGGGAATCAAAAAGGGAGACATCTGCATGGCAATCAGCGCAGGCTTCCAGGAATCATTAAAATACATCGCTAACAAATTGAAATCCCAACCCAACACCGCATCACAGGGAAACCTGCTCTACGCCATGATCAAAATGGGAATGATCACCGACATAATACCCCAGGTAAGACCCGAAACCGCACTCCACCCCGCCGCTAAAACCCTCTACGCAATGCAAATTGTGGATAACCTCAAACCCAAGCTGAACGAAATCAGAAACGCGGTAGACAACTCCAAGAAGGCGAAAGAAGCTGGAGTTTCGGGCAACCAGTTTGTGTATGACCAGTACGGCATGCGCCTGGTTGCCATGCTTAAATATCAAGGACTGGACAACAAGCAAATACAGGAAGCCACCGGATTCTCAAATGATGAAATCAACAAAGCCTACCGCGATTGGGGCGCCTACTGCAGAAACAACCAGATCACAGAACAACAGAAAGAAAAACAGTTCATATCAGTACTACAGCAAATCTGCCAGAGGCCAACCCAGAAGACCTTCCAAACCCTACTCAAGAACGGACTCATGGCCGGAACACAAATAGGAGCAGGAGGAGCCCTAGGCTCACTGCACATCCTCCCATTCCTAACCATTCTCGGACCGGTGATGCAGGCCGTCGGCTTCACCGCAATAAGCGCCCTTGAGGCTTCAACCCTAAGTCCGCTTCTCATGGATCAAAACGGCTCAATATACTGGGGTGGAGCCCTAACCCGATTCTTCATGAACCCCGACACAAACATTTTAGCCTCCATCCTGATGAGCCTCGGAGTCTACCTCACAGACTACTGCGAACTGGGAAGCGGAATGTTTTCCGGCGACGGATTCAAAACCGCAGCCCGACTCATAGACATGGACCTAATTAACCTGATATTAGCAGGCATGCAGGGAGGCATGATAAACATGGGAATGGGCTACACCTCCGAAGACACCATCGCAGACATAATGAAACCCATACTAGGAGTAGTGGGACTGAGGTTCCACCCCTATCTTGCGCTGGGATTTGAGATTGCCGGACTGGTCTCCATGCTGCCCCAGATGGACCAGTTCTACAAGGAATACATCTGGCCCGCAGCCAAATTCACACTCGGAGCAGCCCTAATGGGAGGCCCCGCAGCAATAATCACAAGCGCCATCGCCAACGTTGGAGCAATGACAGCCCTAAACACAATTGAGCAGGCATGGGTAAACAACATACTCGGAGAACCGCTGCTCCAGGACGTCTCGGTAGACTTTACCGCCATACTCGAATACGTGCCCGGATTCAGCTCCAGCAGCTACGACTATATTTCTAACTACATAACCCACTATGTATATGGAATGTGGTAGACGCATAAACAGATTTAAACTTTTGAGGAATGGTTAACTTTGTTCTGCCTGGCTTCTCTCTTTTATTTGTTGCAGGGCCTTCTTTGCAGCTTTTCGGACATTGCTTTTCTTATCCTTGAGGCGCCTCTGGAGTGGCCCCACCGCCCTCTCATCCCCTATCTTCCCAAGAGCTA
>CAZECW010000104.1:0-9556 GCA_964510585.1 uncultured archaeon
TGTCTTTTCAGGGACAGGTAGCGTAGTACTTCGGCTACTCCGCCGGGGAGGAAGCCGGCGTTGATCATGGTTTCCAGGGCTCTGTTGAGGGAGATTCCTCCTAGATGGTTGGTGGTCGTGGTTGTGGGGTTCCTTCTATGTGTGATTATCAGGGTGATCAGGAGAAAGATTATTATGCCTTGGAGGAGAAGTATTTCTGTCATATTTTTCACCAAGGGGGGTAAGAATACCCTTCCCTCCACTATAAGGGTGTCCCTACCCCCAAAACTCATTTTCAAATACTGGTGGGAGTAGAAATATTTTTAGGCTATTCGTTTGGTTAGTTTCCCAAAGTAATTTGGTTAAACACAAGAATTAGTTCGTTCGGAGAATAAGAGAATGAAGTATGTTGTTGACACCAGTATACTATTAGGTTCGACTCTTTCTAAAGAGATAGAAGAGGGTAGTCTGAAGGATCAAAAAGATATAGAGATAATTATTCCCCAGACAGTTCTGGCGGAGATTGAGCATCAAGCCAACAGCTCCAAAACTGGTGGGATGGTAGGACTGGAGGAGCTTCGAAAAATTCGTAGACTTCATAATCAGGGGAGAATAGTTCTTACCATTACTGGCGAGAGACCAAGCCTCCAAGAAATAGCCCAAGCTAACAGTGGGGCGCTTGACGAACTTGTGCGCAAAGAAGCTAGAAAAAACGGTGCAACCCTTATGACCAGCGATTATGTTCAAGCAGTCATATCCGAAGCTGAAGGTATAGACGTGATGTTCATACAGAGGGAACAGAGGGAACCAGAACTGAAAATACAGGACTTCTTTGCACCAGACTCACTTTCAGTACATCTGAAAGACGGCGTACCCCCCCAGACGAAAAGGGGAAAACCTGGAAACTGGAGACTAGAGAACATAAGCGATGAGCCGATGACTCTGCAGCAACTCCAGAAACTCGCATCCTCAATAATTGAAACTGCCGGGGTAGACAAGGACTGCTTCATTGAAATTGACGAAGAGGGAGCTACAGTGGTTCAACTCCACGAGTACCGAATAGCTATAACCACTCCTCCCCTATCTGACAGAATGGAAATTACCGCGGTAAGACCCTTATTATCAGTAAGTCTAGACGACTACCATCTTTCAGAAAAACTAAAAGAAAGATTAAAAGAGAAGGCTGAAGGTATATTAGTGGCGGGTAGACCCGGAGCAGGAAAAAGCACTTTTGCCAGCGCCCTCGCGGAATTCTACCAAAAACAGAACAAAATTGTAAAAACACTAGAAAAACCCAGAGACCTCCAAGTGGGACCCGAAATTACACAGTACACAGCACTCAGAGGAGACATGGAAAAAACCGCAGATATACTTCTTCTAGTAAGGCCAGACTACGTAATATATGACGAGCTACGTAAAACTAAGGATTTTCAAATCTTCAGCGACTTGAGATTCGCAGGCGTGGGCTTGGTTGGTGTGGTGCACGCTTCAAGAGCCATAGACGCCATAGAGCGTTTCATAGGGAGAGTGGAACTAGGACTAATAAGCAGAGTTATAGACACAGTAATCTTCATAGAAGACGGAGAAGTAGACCAAGTACTCTCACTCAGACTAACAGTAAAAGTTCCCTCAGGAATGACAGAGTCAGACCTAGCCCGCCCAGTAATAGAAGTACTAGACTTTGAAACCGGACAACTACAATATGAAATATATACATACGGCGAACAAACCGTGGTAATACAAATAGGCGACGAAACAAGAAGGGCAAAAAGAAAAAAACAAAAAAGGAGAGAAAACTTTGAACCGCAATCCAAAACAGTAATACCTGTGGAAGCCGAATTAAACCGAAAACACGTAGTTTTAACAGTCCCACCAGAATACGCAAGAACCTACCTACAATTCTATGTAGACGACGAACCCTTATTCACATCAAAAACCAGCAGAGACGGACAAATCCGCATAAGAAAATCTACCCTCTATGGAAAAAAACTAACAGAACACATTAAAAACAGAAGAAACATATACGCAAAAGAATAAAAACACCAAAAACAAAAATACAACCAACAACAAAAATTCAACAAAAAACTACCAAAAAAGTGGACCGGTGGCCTAGCAGGATTTCCGTACAGACCTGAAAGGGCGCAGGCCATATGTTTAGTAAAAACTCCCAGATTATCGGCTTATTGCTGGATGACGTGATTTTGACTCGTCTCCGCATCCTGTTACTCATAATTTCCACATAATGCTGTTAAAAAAGAGGATGGGAAATCGGGTGCTTCCAATCTGTCACCACAACGAGTTCACACATCTAGGAGTTTATACTAAACATATGGGCGCAGGCCTCCTAAGCCTGATGTCGCGCGTTCGAAACTGTCGAAACTAAAAACAGCGAAGATCGCGCCCGGTCCGCTAACTTTACTTTTTCCTCAAAACCTTTAAGCCCTCGACTGACCCGACATAGACTGTCTCAGCCATTCCTACAAATAAACCGTTCTCTATAACACCTGGTATAAATTTTAACTCCTTCTCTAGGGCTCCTGGATTTGATATTTCCGGGAAATGGGCGTCCAAGATAAAATTACCATTGTCTGTTACCACAGGGCCCACCTTCCCAGATCCCTCCCTTAGAACCGCTTTGGCGCCTTTCTTCTCCAATCTAATTTTCACTAGTTTCCAAGCCATGGGAATAACCTCCAAAGGAACTCCTCTCGTTTCCCCAAGACGTTTAACAAGCTTTGAAGAGTCAACAATAATAATCAAATGTTCTGTAGCTGATGCAACAATCTTCTCCTGCGTCAAGGCACCACCGCCCCCCTTAATAAGGTTCAAGTTAGAATCCACCTCGTCTGCACCATCAACCACCAAGTCAAGGGAGGGATGCTCCACCAATGTCGTTAAGGGAATCCCCTGCTCCGCCAGTAAAATAGCAGACTGATAAGAGGTAGGCACCGCCAGAATACTCAAACCCTCTCTCACCATTTCACCCAAAAACGCAATGAAACAGGAAACAGTAGAGCCCGTACCAACTCCTATAACCATATCGTCTCTAACATGCTTAGCAGCGGCCGAAGCTGCCAGCCTCTTAGCATCAGGATTCGCCACGAAACCACCACACAATGGAATATACAAAGATTGCCACAAATATTAATCAACATATCGCTCAAAAAAGAATTTTTACAAAAAACATACAAGAACCCCCCCCACAAAAAAAGGGAAGCAAATAACGAGTCTCTAAAAATAGGGAAATTCCGAATCAGCGTTGTTTATTTCAATGGATTAAAAAGTTGGAGCCCCCTACGGGAAACTCAGAGCCGCACCGAAGTGCCAGCTTTTTGAGCCCGTGACCTTCTCATTACCAATTTCGTCCAACAACTGTCAGTGGTGTTGTGAGACGCTCTAGCCAGGCTGAGCTAAGGGGGCATTTTATGTACAAAAATCTTATAATCTCTCATAAATAAATTTTGCTTATCAGATGAATAAAAAATATAAGAAACAAAAGCTACTCAGATTTTGACCTTGAAAAACCGCGGGGATAGCCGAGCTGGTCAAATCAGGGTCAGAGAAGATTAAAGGCGCTGGACTTAAGATCCAAAAAGGTTGCCCAGACGGCTAAGATATCCAGTTCCGAAGGGATACGAGGGTTCGAATGGAATTGCTGGGACAGCGTCCCGAGTTTCCCTCTCCCCGCACCACCCATATTTTTTTTGGCTCTTCTGGGATTGTAAACAGATTGGCTTTGAGGTTTATAGTTCCTAAAAAAATAAAAGCCCTTACTTTTTATATTATTGTTGTAAACAAAGTATAGTATGACTTGTTTTTGTTGAATTAAAATGTTTAGGAGAGGTGGTTAGAATGGTTAGGGAGACTACGGTTTCCAAGATTAGGAAGCGTGATGGGCGTATAGTGGATTTTGAGCCGGTTAAGATTACTAATGCTATAGGTAAGGCTATTGTGGCTGTTGGAGGGAAAGATGGGGAAATTGCTGAGAAGTTGTCGAGTCAGGTTGTTGCTGTTATTGAGGAGAGTTTTAGGGATAGGATTCCCCATGTTGAGGATGTGCAGGATATTGTGGAGAGGGTGTTGATTAAGAATGGTTTTTCGGATGTTGCTAAGGCATACATATTGTATCGTCAGAAGAGGGCTGAGATTAGAGAGGCTAAGAGGTTTTTGGGGGTTAGTGATGATTTAAAACTGTCTTTGAATGCTGTTCAGGTTTTGGAGAAGAGGTATCTTTTGAAGGATGAGCAGGGTAAGGTGGTTGAGAGTCCAGCGGGACTTTTTCGTAGGGTGGCTAGGGTTATTGCTTCTGTGGATAAGTTGTATGATAAAAATGCGGATACGGAAACCATTGGTGATGCGTTTTATGGAATGATGTCTAGGCTGGAGTTTCTCCCTAATTCGCCCACATTAATGAATGCGGGAACAGACATTGGTCAGCTTTCTGCGTGTTTTGTCCTTCCTGTAGGGGACTCTATAGAGGAGATTTTTGATGCTTTGAAATATATGGCGTTGATTCATAAATCTGGTGGGGGTACTGGTTTCTCTTTTTCTAGGTTAAGGCCTAATGGGGACATAGTTGGGTCTACTAAGGGGGTTGCCAGTGGGCCTGTTTCTTTTATGAGGATTTTTGATGTGGCTACAGATGTGATTAAGCAGGGGGGACGTAGAAGGGGCGCCAATATGGGGATACTTCGCGTGGATCATCCTGACATTATAGAGTTTATTTCGGCAAAGGAGAAGGAGGGGATGTTTAATAATTTTAACATTTCTGTGGGGGTTACTGATGCTTTTATGGAAGCAGTTAGAAATGACGATTTTTATGAGCTTATTAATCCTAGAACTGGAAGGCCGGTTAAGAAGGTTAGGGCGGCTGGTGTTTTTAATGCAATAGTGGCTTCGGCCTGGAGAACTGGGGATCCGGGTCTAATTTTTCTTGATGAGATAAACCGCCACAATCCTACACCTCATGTTGGGCAGATTGAGAGCACTAACCCTTGTGGGGAAGTTCCCCTGTTGCCGTATGAATCTTGTAATCTTGGTTCAATTAATTTGTCCAAGATGGTTGAGAATGGGGATATTGATTGGGAGAAGTTGAGAAGTGTCGTTCGATTAGCTGTTCATTTTCTAGATAATGTGATTGATGCCAATGTTTATCCTCTTCCGCAGGTTGAGAAGGCTACTAAGGCAAATAGAAAAATTGGGTTGGGGGTTATGGGTTTTGCAGAAATGCTCATTCAGCTTAATATTCCGTATGATTCAAATGAAGCGCTTGGTGTTGCGGAAAAGGTTATGTCTTTTATAAGTAAGGAAGCGTTAAAGAGATCAGAGGAACTGGCTTTGGAGAGGGGAGTTTTTCCAAACTTTGAGGGCAGTATATGGAAAGAAAGGGGGTATAAAGCATTACGTAATGCTACTTTAACATCAATTGCTCCTACTGGATCCTTAAGTATTATTGCAGGTACGTCGAGTGGCATAGAGCCTCTGTTCGCGATTTCGTTCGTTAGAAATGTTATTGGAACCCAGCTCTTTGAAACGAATCTTCTCTTTGAGAAGATTGCTAAGGATCGCGGATTCTACAGTACGGAGTTGATGACTGAGATTGCTAGAAAAGGCTCAATCCAAGGAATAGAGGGAATACCGGAAGATGTTCGTAGAATATTTGTTACAGCTCTGGACATAGCTCCCGAATGGCATGTGAGAATGCAAGCGGCCTTTCAGAAACACGTAGATAATGCGGTGTCCAAAACTGTTAATCTTCCACAAGATGCTACATTGGATGATGTGTACCAGATATACTGGCTTGCTTACGAGTTGAAATGTAAGGGCATTACCGTATTTAGGTATGGAAGCAGGAGAAAACAGGTTTTAGTTACAACGCCTCCTGAAGAAAAATATTTGAAGGTAGAGTCGGAGTATGCGGGAGGCTCCCCTTCAACTATGTGTCCACTATGCTACTAGAGGTTGACTGCTGAAAATCTTCGGTGAGTATGTTAAGTGTTTCTCCTTCAATTATCACGTTTTCAATATGAAGGAGAAGAGAATGGACTTGTTAGTGGAGTTTTAGTTGGCGGGATGGTTTTGCTGTAAACTGGCTCTCTTTTACTCCAAAATATTCAAGAACTCTTAGTGCGGCTGAAACTATCTGTCTATCAATGTAATAATTAACATCTACTTTGCTGAAATCGGCTAAGCTGTAGGGGACTGCTCTATCAGATATGGAGCCTTCGCCCTTAATTATTACGTAACCTATTTTTGAACCCACTTCTAGGCGTCCACCAGCCTCTATTAGTTTCTTGGCTGCAACTACATGTGGCGCCTTAACCTTATATTTATCGAGAGGTTTGGTGATTGTTTCCCAAATAACGAGTTCCTCTACAGAAACTCTGCCTTCACGTAATCTGTTTATGGTTTCATTAACAAACTCAATCGCCTTATTTAAATCGCCCTCTCTAAGAATTATACCGAGTACTTCTTCCTGTACCGTTCTTGCAATTTCTGGCCAGTCGCCTCTTACAACCTCAAATCCTACAATATCTAATTCACCATTTTCCAAAAGGCCTGCATATTTTTTCTTAGCCTCAGTGAAGAAAACCCTCTTATACACTTTTTCAGGTTTTATTTCCAAGCTCAACCTTTGTGTTACCTCTCGACTAAAATCATCAACCCTGTCAGTATTGGTTACAAAGACGCTATCTGTATCCGCATAGATAACCTCAAGCCCATACTGTTTGGTTAATTTTATTGTTTCCTTTATGACTTCTCTCCCCCAAGCAGATGTGCCTTCAGCCACGGGCTTAAGATACCATTTGGCGCCCAACCAGCCGCAATAACCGTAAACAGCGTTAGTCATAGTTTTAATGCTTTTTTGTCTCTCGTTCATCATAATATACTGCAACGTTTGAGGCTTCAATTTCTCCATACTTCTCTGAATTTTTCTCCTCTCCTCTATTAATCCCTCAATAATCTTTTTGTAAAAACCGGGAGGAGACTTTCGGAAGCGATGCCCCACCTCAGGTGCAACATTCACCTCATCCTTGGAAACACTCTCATCCGGTGGCACATAGGTGTCGGGGGAAATGTTATACTTTATCATGAGGTTTGGATACATAGAGGCAAAATCAAAAACCGCAATGTTATCATGAATCCCTGAAACAGGCTTCAAAACATAGCCACCCGTATATGTTCCTTCACCATACCCCGCCTTGTTAGGAACAATTTCCCCCACTTGGTGCGCCTCAGTTATAAGCATATTTTCCACCCTGAACCCCACCCCAGCACGCATTACTTGGTCAAGAGGCATACCTGAAACCTGACTCATGGAAATTGCGGTTGGCAACAATTTCTCAGCCACACCCATTATGGACTCAACTTCCTGAGCCGCGTACCGCAAAAGTTGCTCTCTCAAATTCCTATCAGTCCAGTACTTAGGTATCTGCGCATAATCTATCACCACCCGAGAATCCTTAGACATCACTCCAAGGTAATCCGCAATATTCTTCAGAGTCTTAACCTTAATCTCAACCACCGTCTCAGACATATCATAAAGATCCAAGTGAGCCCTTCCTGCAACAGAAACATGTCCATAAACACTGGGATGCGGCTCCGAGCCATCCCTACCTAAAGGAAATCCCACATGAAGCCTCTTAGTCCTACCGATAAGAAAAGGAAAATCGAAAAAGTTAGAGTCAAAACCCACAATCACATCTGGATCAAAATCGGTGACATATTTCAAGAACTCCTCAATAGCTCCCCTATCTTCACTGTCTTCAGCAATGAATTGCTTCTTCTCACTGGGAGTAGCCGTGCTAATAATTATCACTGGGTCCTTATCCGGATTTAAGGCACCAGAGGGGCTATAAATTTCAATGTCGAATGCCATCACTCGCAGATTAGGTAAATCTAAGCGTTCCACAGGATTCAAATCCTCAAGCAGCTTATAAACAGCATATTTACCGTTTTTCCCGGTCTCAACCTTTTGAACCTCTGCACAATACCAACTACAGGGACGAATCCTTTTATCCGCCAAGTAACGCATGTAATGCCTAATATCCGCCTCAAAGCAGTCTTTAACACCAGAACACTTCTTAAATGCTCTAACATATTTTGAAGTATAATCAAAATTCCTAAAAACAACTTTAAGAAAATCTAAAGATTTCCCGAACAGCTTTCTTTTAACAACTTCAACCTCTAAAATGGGAGCTTCCTTAATCGAGAGATCCCTCAAAGACTCAGCAAGAGCCCCCAGATCAACCCCACTATCCGGGAGAACATATAAATACGGCTGGAAAATGTCGTCTACCACCAGAACTCTAACATCATTATTATCGATACCCCATATCAAAACCTTAGAGACACCATTTTCAACAGTTTGACCCACATCCAAAATCCAGAACTCTAACTTCATAAAACACCCACACCACAAGCTCCACAATTTCTAGTATAACCCAACCACCTAAAGAGCTTAACTATCAACCAAAAAATTGCCAAAAATAAAAAAGTGATAATAATCCAACAAAACGCTACACAATGTGGCTTTGTAATGAAAAAATTTATCTTTTAAAAAGACAAACATGTACCCACAAAGTAGAGCTGAGGTAGCCTAGCCTGGTATGGGCGCCAGACTCATAATCTTGTACAGAATGGGGTCAGAAAGGTACAAGAGTAGAGATCTGGAAGTCGCGAGTTCGAATCTGTCAAAACGTAAATAGACAGCGAATGTCTCGCCCTCAGCACTACTTTTACCGTTTCTTTTTAAACTGTTTATTATTTTTTAGATCCTAAGAAGTTAAAGAATTAGTGTAAAAATTGGCTTTCAGTCTCCTTTATTTTTTGAATTTAGAAGGTGGAGCCGCCGACGAGGATTGAACTCGTGACCACCAGATTACAAGTCTGGCGCTTTTGGCTGCTTTAATGGTGTAACTACCTGCTGAGCTACGGCGGCTCGCTGTTGTTGGAAAGAATATGAAGCTTAAATTTAAGTTTTTTTATAGCCATTTAGTAAATTGTTTGGACACAAATGAGTAAACTTTTCCTTTTAATACTTGCCAGTAACTAATATTAAAGGCATTCCTTGATGTATTAGGTAGGTTATCTGAGACGTGTCTGATGCGTAATGTTTTGATAGATGAGTGGAAACGAAGCCAATAGTGTTCAAAGGTAAGCTTGGTGAGGCTGGGGTATATCTTGAGACTTTGAATCCGGTTTCCGCGGTCAAAAATGTAACGGGGCACATATATTAGTAAAGGAGCTGTAAATTATCTTTAAGAGTTATTGGTATAAAACTTTTACAAGAATGGGCCTAGCCGTAAAGCCTAATGGTGTTTGCCATCTGCCAGAACGTGAGAAGTTATTTTTGTGTTTTTTATTGATTTTCAATGGGAAGCTCTGTAGACCTTCCTTCCTAATTTCAAAAAAGTTGGATGAAATATTCATTTTAAACCGATATTTCGCAGATTCTGCGAAGCTATTTGGGCGATTGTGATTTTTCCGTGTGGTTTTGGGTGTATGGTTGCGCTTTTCTATCAGCCCCCACCCTCATTTTCTCAAAAAATGGAATGATGGTGATAAACGCTTTGCA
>CAZECW010000105.1:0-18343 GCA_964510585.1 uncultured archaeon
AAATATATTAACTTGACAATGTTAAATTTGTTTTCTTAGCAATTTTCCCCTAGTTTCTTTCCCTTTTTATCCTGAGGAGAAGTGGCTTTTCTGCTGTTTTTGGTAATTTTGGGAAGGAAACCATCCTAATTTAACATTGTCGAGTTAAGCAGCGGAGTGAAATTTAACAAAATGCGCCGCATATGATACACTTTTATTTTACTGGGGATATGTATTTTAGCAGAGGGATGCACGCCTCATAATGCAGATTTAATTATTGTTAGCAGTTGAGGTGCGCATGGTGAGAATAGTTGATAAAACGATTGATGGAATTTTTTTAGAGAGAGTTAACAAGTTTCTTACTATTGTTGAGTTGAACAAAACTAGTGTTTATTGCTTTTTGCCTGATCCTGGAAGGTTGTATGAGTTGCTTTACCCCGGTGTGAGGGTTCTTCTCGCAGAGAGGCCAAATAAGAGTAGGAAGACGCGTTACGATTTGATTGCGGTTTATCATGGTGACCAGTTGATATCTTTGGATTCTAGGATACCGAACAAGCTTGTTTTTGAGGCGTTAAAGAATAAGAGTTTAGATGAGTTCATGGAGTACTCCACAATTACTCCCGAGTTTGAATTTCATGGGAGCAGAATTGATTTCCTGCTAGAAAATGGGCGAAAAAAATGTTTAGTTGAAGTGAAATCTTGTACCACGGTTATTGATGGCGTAGCCTATTTTCCCAGTGCTCCGACTCTTCGCGGCCAGAAACACCTAACGGAACTTATGAACGCCCTTGGGGAAGGATATAGAAGTTGTGTTCTTTTTGTGGTACAGAGAACGGATGCTAAGATTCTGCGGCCTCACGATTCTATAGATCAGAAATTTGGCAACATACTGAGAGAAGCGTATGGCCAGGGTGTTGAGGTTTACGCTTATTTTTCAGAGTTTACGGGAAAAGAAATAACCATTCAAGGAAAAATACCAGTAGATCTATCGGTATGAACTAATTTAGTAATGAGAAATCTCGGAGTGTGCATTAGACCTCGAATATTCTTCCTCTGCATTCGGACTTACCAAATTCTTCTATTTTATAATCTAATTGTTTTTTTGTTATGATTTCTGCCTCAGCGTTGGTAGTTATAAGACAGATGCACTCCGATCCCCCGACTAGGCGTCCTATTCCCTCGTCTATAATGGCACTACACGCATCCCTGAAGGGGCAGTTAGGTACTACCTCAATTACTTGATTATTTTTTTCCCTAATGTAGCGTGCCGAAACTGCCGTTTTAATTTCTTTATTTATCTCCTCAGCCTTATATATAGCCTCGAATATATCTTTAGTAGTTCCAACTATGCTGGAAAGCATACCGCTGCTCTCCATTATGTATTTCATAGCGCTATAGGCGGCTCTTCTTGATCCTGCTCCTGTTGAGCCTTGGAGTTTGCTTTCTGCTTTACCTATGCCGTAGATTAGGGCGTTAAAACCTTTAGGGTACCTGTCCAAATTTGCTAGTATGTAATCTGTCACCGCTCCCAAGCCACTAATATTCTCAGGTGGTTTTTCTCCTAGTTTTTTTGCTTCGAACTGCAGTGCGTACTCTGATACCATGCGTGCGAAAATTTGACCGTATAATTTCGCGGTCTCCTCAACTGCAGTTTTTGCAACAAATACAATAGTTCGACTATCTAGCTCGCCTTCCACACTAAATTCATTTTTAATATTGGACAAGTTAATTCCATCTCCTCCTATAATTTTAAAAGCTCTTACTTCTCGCATCGCCCATAGGAATACAATAGACCTTGCACATAATTAATACCTTTAGAAATTTTGCTACTTATACAGCGTCTTTCTTATCACTGTGCTAGCGTTTTTCGATGAGACATCTAGAAGTACTTTTCACACCGTTTCTGAATGATAAATAACTTGACCTATTAACATATAATTTATTTTTAATATTTAATTTATTTTCGGAAATTTAAAACTATGTATTAGCGATATCCCCTTGTATTGAGTGTATGATTTATTGTGTGGCGGTTTTCATTCTTTTACCTTAGTTGTTATTCTACAACTTCCAATTTGAGGAAGCTTTTTTGCACATATACTCTTCTGGGGAACCACACTTCACCGCTTACCCAAAAAGTTTTGAAGCCGTGTTCCTCCTCCAGCATCACCGCGAATGGGCAAAACAAAAAATATGTAAATAGGAGAAACAATGGAGTATAGACTCATTGGTTGTTTATTTTTGAGGTTATTTAGGTGATGCTAAATGAAGAAATTCGACCTCCACATACATACCTGTTGTTCTCAGCACTGGGTCTGGGGCGTAGACGGTTTAAGCACACCCAGAGAGATTGTTGAAACAGCCGTCAGTCGAGGACTGGATGGAATTGCGGTTTCTGATCACAACACCACTAAGGGCGGGCTACTAGCCGCAAAAATCGCAAGAAAAATAGATAAGGACTTCCTAGTGGTTCCCAGCATAGAGGTGAAGTCCAAGAGTGGAGACGTCCTTGCAATAGGTGTGCTGGAAGAGTTAACAATTAAGAGCAGAGTCCTAACTGCTGCAGAAGCCGTGGAACAAATGAGAGATAAAGGCGCGGTGATAGTTGCACCTCACCCCTATGGCAGAGAAGGGCTGGGCTCACTTGTGGAAAGTTTAAAATTTGATGCGCTTGAAGGCTTTAATGCCCATATCCTCCCACGCTACAATGCGAAGGCAAAGAAATTAGCCCAGAAATTGAAGTTGCCAATGGTGGCAAGCAGCGACGCCCACATCGCAGAAGAAATTGCAAATGGAGTAACCGGCTTGGACATTGATGAACTCTCCATAAACGCGGTGAAGGAAGCCATAAGGAAGGGAAAAACAAAAATTGTTCAGGAAAAACACACAAAAAGTATGGGCCGCATCTATTCCAAAAAAATAGGCATACTATTCCACGCAGCAAAACGCCCACCATGCGGCGAAACCTGAAACACTCCTCTTGGCGATTATATGAAAAAAATGGATCTCCACATTCACACCACCTGTTCCCAACACTGGATTTGGGGACCAGACGCGGTGAGCACTCCAAGACAAGTAGTTAAAACAGCAATAAGTAAGGGATTATCAGGCATAGCGGTGACTGACCACGACACAGTAAAAGGGGGTTTAGTAGCTTCAAAAATAGCGAGAAAACTGGATAAGGATTTCCTCGTAATACCGGGCATCGAGGTTAAATGCAGAGAAGGGGATATTATCGCGCTGGGAATAAAAAATGAACCTAAGGGTCATATGGGCAATTTTTCTGCTGTCGAAACTGTGGAAATATTAAAGGATATGGGTGCTCTGGTTATTGCTCCCCACCCTTTTGGCTGGGGAGGGGTGGGAAAACATTTAGATGGTGCGGGATTTGACGCTATTGAGGGGTTCAACGCCAGCCAACTGAGGTGTGTTAACACCAGGGCAAAGATAGCGGCCCACAAATTGGGTTTACCCATGGTGGCGGGCAGCGACGCCCATTACCATGTAAATGTTGGGAATGGTTTAACAGCAATAGACTGTGAAGATAATAGTGTGGATTCTATATTAGAAGCAATTAGTAAGGGAAAGGTGAAAATATGCCAAGAAAAGCGAACGAGGAACAGGCTGATAGTTTACACTTTTAGGATAATCACGTTTTATAAAACTATTCTATGGGGACGCTCCACCTGTAACGAATACTAAAAAAGATTAGTAGCAGATATTAATGAGGATTTTAAAATATAGACAATTTTGGGATTTCTGAGATTATAACTTCCTTCAAAAAAGCGTTTCCCAACGAGGCACTGCACCCTAATATATGGAGTTTCAAGTAACTATGGTGTCCGACAATTGTCTCTACGGGGATGCTTGCAGTGCTCTTAATAAATGAGGGAATAAGACACCTAGTTAGAGGTCGAAGAATATACAGAGAAGGTAGTATTTCTAATGCCTGTCGCGGAAATCACTACAAAAAATAAGATTTGACTAAACGGATTCGAAAAATCAGAATGTAGATGAAAAGTCTAAATGTTCATTCTGCGGAAAAGTCTCCATTTTTTTAAATTTATGGCTTTATAACTTGAAGTACAAAGGGGTTAGGGAGAAACAATTATGAATTTTTGAAAATTTTCCAAAACTTTCACTAATTGTGTGGTTGAAAGCGGTGAGGAATAGTTCGGCTTCTCAAAAGTATATGTTTTTGGGAGCTTCTATGATTTTCAATAAAAGTGTGGGTAAGTTAATCTATAATTGCTAATGGTTGAATTTAAAAAAATTTATTAATATAACATCATAATAAGATGAAGTAAACTGAAAATTTGAGTTAGAAATAGATAAAATATGGAGGTAAAAATGATATGACTCAAAAATGGAGAATGGTAACTACAACAACTGACGTGGCGGACTGGTATAGTGGCTTTATTCCAGCGGCTCTAAGAGCCACAGCTGAAGGAAAGATCCCAGATACTGTAGCATTTTATTATCTTGATAAGCCGGCAATCTTCCTGCAACGCTACTGTGATGTTTTGAGAGACATTAACTATGAGGCTGCTGTGGAGCACGGTATAAAGATTACGAGAGGAATCGTGGCTGGTGGCGGCGTAATTTATGCAGAGCCCGGATCCGAGCCTTTTGTTGGTTTAGTCTGGAATAAAGATAAGCACCCTGAACTGCCATCGTCGCCAGACATGGTGCTGATGAAGATATTGGGTGCTGGTGCAGATGTTTTGAGTGAGAGGTACAAGCTTCCCATCAGGTATCGCCCTCTGAACGATATGGAAATCTGGGATCCTAACAAGAAGACTTGGAGGAAGTTTATGGGCTGCGGTTCTTCGGGACTGTTTAACGCTATGGGATTCGCCTGGTTCCCTAACTGTACAAAGCCCAGTGACCTGATGCGTAAGGTCTTAGTTTCCCCAGCAGAGAAATTTGCCGACAAGGTTCTTAAGGACGTAATGGAGAGAGGGTGGAACCTTCAAGAGGCCGGCGTGTATACTAAAGGCTTGGAGGAGATAGATAGGATTCGCCAAGACTGGGTTGATATTACCCTGCAGACATTTAAGAAGGCATTTGGCATCGAGGTAGAAGAGGGAAAATGGGAGGATTTCGAGTTTCAATATGTGAAAGATTTTACCAAGCAGTTCCATTCGGAGCAATGGATATTTGCTAGGTCGGCTGAGAAAAAGTTTGAGGAAATTCCTGAAGGTACACATCTGGGAAAAGCCTTCTTGAAGATATCTGGAGGACCATTGATTAGAGCCTATGTTTTGAGGGAAGGAGACACTATAAAGGATATGATGTTTACAGGTACCTTACAGATGGCTCCAGGCGACGCTCTTGAGAAGCTGGAAAAGGAACTTATTGGCTTGAAAGTGAAGGATGTGGCGGCTATCAGGGAAAAGGTTAACTGGATGTTCAGGAAAGGGGGAATGTACCCCGACGGTGTTCAGATAGGAATGCTGGAGGAATCACAGCTAGTGGACATCATTGTGCAAGCTTGTAAACAGAGCTACGAGAGCTAATCACCAATTATGGGGGAACAGCTCCCCCTCCTACTTTTTTAATCCATTTATTACCTGCCACTTTATTTTTCTACCAACGTGATTTTCAAATTTCGATTTCTGCCTTTTTGGGCAATGGTTATATTAATGGCAGTGCGGGTTATCCTTGCCTTTTGGTGCTTCACCATTAAAATTTTAATTTTGATGGGGAAAAGTTTGTTTTCAAATAGGGGAACATACAGTTTTCGCATCGCGGTTTTTTTGCTTATTCACCATGAAGTCGATTATTATGTTTTCCTTTGCCTCCAATTCGCCGTCTGGAAGTTTTTTTGCTCTCGCACTCTGGATTTCTAATTCGCCGAATTTTAGTCCCGATAATTTGTAATCTGAGTTGTATGACTGGATTACTGCTCGCGCACCGTAGGGGTTTGACTTTGCGGGATCTACACATTCATCCTGACTTTTGGCTCCAGTTGACGAAAACACTGAGATAAGAACGTTTTTTCCGTTTTTCTTGAATTGGTACTCCATTCTTGCTTCTTGCGGGTTGGGTAGATCCTCTGGGCGGATGCCTAACTTTAATTCTCTCTGTCCATCTATGGTGAACTCGACATGGTTCTCAAAGACTTAGGTTGGAGCCTGGAATGGGGTCGAAATAGTGGATTGGCTGAGCATCCTTGACAACTGGCACTATGAGCCTTCCTTTACCCTCATCTCCTGTTGGTACCTGTATCAGAGTCCACAGAGCAAATGGATGATGATAGTCTTTTACCGTTAAAAAATCAAGGAGTCTTATTCGTGCAGAAACTGCCCCTCCCTCTTGGTGCACTTCAACTAGTTCGAAGCGTTTCCTGATTTTACCATTAAGAGTTTCTTTTGAAATCATGTCCTTAGCCGAGACTGCGCTCTCAAGTTCCACTGCATACTTTTCTTTTGATGTTACCCGATAATTGGCGGGGTCTACTCCCGGCGGACATCGCCAACCTCCAAATTTTTCCGGCTCGTCGTAGAAAAATGCCTGCTCTGGTGAAATCCAGGTGCGAATACCACCAGTGTTCCACTCTCCCCTATCTAGAACTTCGATTATGTTTGGATTCGTCCATAATAGGTTTCCAATCCCCAGATCTATGCCCAGAATGCGTCCCCCACGTGGCAATATGTGGAGGGAGACGGGAGGGGAACGAATACATATTATTTCGGCGTTTTTCCCGATCTTTTTCGTTATGGCTGTGAGTTCGTCCAAGTTAAAAACTTCCTGCTTCCATCTGAAGTTTTTCGTTGGGAAATGTTTGTGGCAGTTTGGAGTTAGATGGTGATTTCTGCGATTGTGTTTTTCGCCACTATAATTGCAGTTAGGGAGGGAGTGAATGGAGAGTGGAAATAAAGGCGGAGTCTTTGTGATTTATGTTTTATTCTTCTGGTTCTGCTTTTTCTACGATGAGTGTTAGTCCTTGTACTTTTACTACTTTTATTTTTGTTCCTGTGGTTATTGGTTTTCCGTCTTGGGATTTTGCGCTCCAGGTTTCTGATGCCACTAGTACCTGTCCTTTTGGTGTTAGGTCGGTTGTTGCTTTTCCGGTTTTTCCAACTAGTTTTTCAATGTCTAGTTCTTTGCTTATTTTTCTGGTTTCTCCCACTTTGTAGACGAGGTAGGCGAAGAATGCGGAGATGAAGAGGGATACGAGCACTACTGTGATTATTACGGTCTGTATAAAATTGGAGGTGATTAGCCAGTTTGATGTGGGAAAGATTAGGATTGCTCCCAGTATGAAGCAGGCTGTGCCACCAGCTGCTAGTGCAAAGGTGTGGGTTTTAAGTTCCAGAATAAATAGTATGAATCCAAAGACGAAGAGTAGGATGGAGGCGAAACTAAATCCCAGGATGCCTAAGCCAGCCAGTCCCAGCACCAGAGAAATGCCGCCCAGTATTTCCGCCCCGAAACCTGGTGTTTTGAGACCTATGACGATGGCGAATAAGCCCACTATGAGCAGAATGTAGGTTACATAGGGATTCACTATGATTCTCAAAGCATTGTACTGTAATGGTTTTTCGTAATAGTATATAACTGGGCTGTCGCTTATTCCCGCAAAGTCAATTTGACTAACTGGACTGTAAGAGGGAGCGTCCGCCGTGGGTACTAGCTTCCAGGCTAGTATGCCTGTGGGTGAGTTATACTTTATTAGGGACTTGTCTTCTAGTTGTTGGAGGAGCCCATAGAGGTCGTTAGCTACTATTTCTATTATGCCAGCGTCTTTTGCGTTTTGGGGTAGGAGGTAAAGGTTAATGGCAACGAGTTGTTGAGCTATGGCTACGTTTCTGTCATGAAGGAGTGCGTGGGTATACATTAATCCAATCATTGAATACGCATATCTTGCATCATAGCCTAGCTGTCCCACCTGTGCTGGTTGAGCTGAGCCTATGAGGGTGCCTTGAGACATTGCAGCGATATGGCTGGACATAAGTAAGTATGTTCCCCCGCTCCAAGCTGTGGAGCCGAAGGGAGTCACAAAAACGCATATGGGTATGCTGCTTACCTCAAACATGTTCATAATGTTCTGAACGGCGCTTAACTCGCCGCCCGGCGTGTTTAAGAAAACTACAATCAGGTCAACTTGGGCGTAAACAGCCTTAAACATGGCGTCTTGAATCATCAGCTCAGTGGAGCGTGTCACCTCTTCGTCTATGGTTATTATCATTACTGTTTTGGAAAATGCCTGTTTGCAGTCAACCTTCTGTGCTTGGTAATGATTCGCAGTCAAATACTGGCTCCAGTCCAAGAAGTATTTTTGATTATCTTGGCCCTGTGTTAGCAGCCCAAACGCTAAGGGTAACAGTAGCAAGATTATAAAAAGGAAAAGGGTAATCTTCCTCAAGACCTCCACCTTTTAGCTCTTCACTCCACAATAATAGTTTTCCATCAAGACAAATAAACTTTTTTAAAATTAGGTTATGAAAAAGTTGACTGCAAAATTATGGATGACAAATTGGTTGTTAATTCTGATTGAAAACAATTTTTCTCTCGCGTTTTAAGGTCCTCCAATTCACATTTAAAAGAAGCAGGAATTCCTTTTCAATTGCAAGGGAGGCCTTCTAAACAAATTTTTTGAGACTTGTTTTTGCGGAGAGAATCCTTTAAAGGAAAGGGGGTTAGTCCTTTGTGATTTTTAAAACGCATTTATTTTCTGTTGGGGAAGGTTCACTTGCTCTGATTTTGGTTTTTACGCCCATAGCTTCTAGCAGTGCTTCCAGATATGCTGTGCAAACATTGTGAAATGTTTTGTCTTTGTTTTGGTAGGGGCAGTTACTAATCTGGTATGTTATAGCCTCCTCTTCCTGTTCTAGTAGTGTGGCTTCCAAGCCCAGGCAGCTTCGTATTAGTTCGGGCATTTTTTCGGGAATTTTCTGGAAGGTTAGATTTGTTCCCCTGAAAATTTCTTTGTTTTTTCTAATTGCATTCTCTTTGAATTCTTCCAGTTTCACTTTGGTAACCGAAATTAGGGGTGCCAGCAGCTCTAAGAATTCCAAACCACTCATTTTTGGGAGCGACCCACTAACGCTTCCTTTTGTGGCAATAAATTCGCATTCTTCGTCGCCCAATCCTAAACACTTTGTTTCTTCTACATAGTAGTGAAACCCGTAAGCCACCTCCAGAACTCCTCTAATAAATCCGCGCTGAATAAAACAGATTGGCTGTTTGAGTGTTCTCAAGCTGTTAATGAATGGTGAATTTTTAATCCGGACTATGACTTTAAGTTTGTCCCCCTCCGCACTTAATGAAAAGTTTCCCCAGCCTACAATTGTGCCTGTGGCCAGACAGCTCTCAGCAATTTTGTCGCCCTGAAGCTTGTATTTCTCCTTGAAAATCTGCGCTAAAGCTCTTCCATTCTCATAACCCGCGTAGTCAAGGAAATCTTTCACTTTTTCCAAGAGATTGTCTTCGCCAGCCTTCTTTATGATGTTCAAAATTTGGTTGGCAGGCATCACGAGGAACCTAGCGAATGCGTCGTAGAGTGGTAATTTGAGTATTCCTGGAATGTCCATGGTGAGCATTTTTCTAAATTCTTCAAAGGAGGTAACTATTTCGCTCGACAACAGGAATTTTCTGCTTTGAATGTCTACGGAGTATGTTACTAAATCCGTTACGCAGGGCAAACCCGCATTTTTGAGTATTCTTATGTGTTTTATTGGTATTCCATCTTTTTCTGTTGTTCTGAGTTCAATCACTGTGTCGAATATGTGTTTGGCGGTTTCAACCACTTGTTTGGGGTGCATTTCTACATTCATTACTGTGTAGGCCACATCTCTAAGAGTTTTTATTTTTGACCTAAAGTTCCAGATGAATCTTAGCACCTTATCTGGGTCACCGACTGTGAATATGGTGGTTGAGAGCTGATTGTATATCCAGGAAACCTTCATTCCGGGTGCGGGAATACCCTTCAGTTTGTCGTCTCTAAATGTGCTTACGTGGTAAAAAACATGGTTTAGGTCGTGGGGCTTTTCTACCACCACAATGTTGGAGTTTTCTGAGGTTTGAACGCCCATAGAGGAACTGAACAAATCTATGTAGAACAGGCGATTTTCCCTCAATGCGGCAGCTGCAATTTCTGGTGCGTATAGTTGTGGGAAGGTTTCGTTTGGTGGATCCGTGGTTAGGAGGATTACGTTTTCTCCTCTTTCTAGAATATTGAGGCAGATTATTCCAAGAAGGGCGGATGCTTCTTGAGCGTTTTGACCTTCGCAGAGGATTAGAACGGTGGAACCTCTAGGAACGCCACCGCCTAGTAGTTTGTCGAGTTCGGCTATTCCTGTGGTTGCAAGTGCCAATTTTTTTCCCCCAGATATCTCTACTTAGTTAATTGTCGTTATTGTTTCTTATGTTTTTTGAATTTACATGGTATATTTTCTGTAATATTAGTTGGTGAGGTTAGTGTTAAAGTTTACGCTTAATCAAAAGTAGCAACTCATCCAACACCCATTTTTTCTATTTTGAAAAGTTAATACTATTTTTTAGTAATGATTTCATTTTATAGTTAAAATAAATTTAAAAAATAAAAAATGTTTAAAGATTAAGGCTTTATTCCAGCTGCCTCATTCACGCTCTTTAGAAAGTTGAGATATTCACTTTTCGTGGGTGTGACTGGTTTTGTTTTTTCCACAGTTTTAAGCCATTCTTTATTCTTCTTGGACACTGTTTCCACGCATTTTTTCGTGAAGTTTTCCAGCAAATGTACTGCTTCTCCAAGGGGTAGGTCAAGGGCCTTCTTCCTAATATTGCTTGCCTCTTCCAAGAATTTGGATTGTAAAGTTTCTATTTCGGGGAAGATTAGGCTCGCTCTTTGGGGGTAGTCTTCCTGTATCTTCCGAGCCAGTTTTTCGTGGTTCCACCAGAAGGAGGATTCGCTGAATTTTTCGTTGCCCTTACTTAAAGTCTCTGGGATTTCTGTGCCCATAAAGAATGGCATGTACACGCTGATGCAGGGGTTGGAGCCCCCGGTTAGCCAGTGTGTTTGAAGTTCCTCTGTAAGGTGCCCCACGTAGCTACCTGTAGATTGGCTGACTTCTAGATGTCCAGAGTGCATACAAACAGTGGTTACCTGTTTATCGGGGTTCCATTCCTTTAAGCTCATTCCCCCGTGGTCTCGGAGATAATTCATCATATCCTTTACATTTATTTTACCCTTATTTTCTTGGAGGAGCTTTGTTGACCTTTTAAACCGTTGATCACAGTGTACAATCTCTCGCATGCCGGGCTCCCCGTAGCACTCTGCAAAGTTAAAGTCCTTCCTAGAATTGCACCAACCTTTATTTATCGCGTTCTCCACCAAGTTTGGTGAGGCTAAATCCCAGTCCTTACCTATGGTGTAACCGTTTGAAATCGAGCGGACATCTCTAACACACTCTGCAACCCAGTATTTGTCAGCGGTTTCCAGAACCCAGGCTTCGCTGGGATCGGCAATGATAAAGGAGTTATGATACTTTAGTTGCGCGTCGAAGAAGCAGTTTCCTCCCTGACCATACTTTTCCAGGAGCTCGGTTATAACTTCAAGAGCTCTCCTAGCGGTTTCTCCTCTCTCTAACCCCAGTCTGAGAAGATCCATACCCAGGAGTCCGGTGTCAGCGTATGGTTCCTTAGACCAAACGGCCTCGTTGCCGATGGCTACTCCAAACTCGTTGACCCCCATTTCAGCGCCCCAAATCCAAAATGGAGACGAAAGAATTACTTCAAGGGTTTCTGGAACTTGGGGTATCTCAATATAGGTGCACTTAACCTTAGAACCCTCAGGATGCTCCATCCTAGGAATGTGCCTGATTACTTGTGCTTCGTTCGGCGGCCTATCGCTGTTCTTTCCAAAAATCACTGAACCATCCTCGGTGGAGTTTCCTAAAGCTACAAGGGTGTCACACATGCAAAGCACCTCACAAAGAATAAGTAATGAGTAATATATAAGTCTATCAATGAAAGAATGGGAATGAAAACCACGCAACTATGCAAAAGAGGCTAAATATATTATGGAACCGTCAATGGCTCGCTGAGCATTATTTGGAACATTTTGCCAAGAAGGATTAGAATTCTGGGTACATTGTGGCTGAAGTACAGTTCTCAATCTTTACCTCTATTCCCTTTTCAATTAGTGAGTACATTCTCTTCTTGTATTTCTGATACTCATCCAAGGTCATGAGAATGATGTGTTCGCCCTCCTCTGTTGCGTGGAAAAGCCTTCCCGCCCTTTGAGCCTCCTGCCTTCGGGAGCCAAATAGGTAGTCGTATTCTATTACGCGTTGTATTTCTGGTAGACTGACGCCCTCGTCACCCACCCGGCTTAGTATGACGAATCCATCTTTTTTCAGTGCTGCTCGCAGAGTTTCGAGGCGGTTTTTGGTCTCCCCATTAATGAAGGTTCCACCGAATCTTTCAGCTATCCTTTTCCCCTCTTGAAGGTTGTCACAGTACACTAGAGTGGTGCTTGGCTCCGCCATAAGATTGTCCAACTTTGCCAACTTTTCGCTCTCCCCACCAACAAGTATTAATCTCACAACAGGTTTCCTTATCAATCCCTTCTGGAAAAAATAGCTCCAAGACACACCAACAGGATAGCCTGTGAGAGCAAATATTAACTCTGATCGACCATCCTCTCTGTAGGGGCTGCCGGAATTATGGCAGAAAACTTTGTTGCCCAAGAAGTTTTCAGTTCCTGTTGTCAGGTCATAAACATAATATTCCCCCTCTGTCTCCACAACATTGTTAACTTTAATGAATGAAACTTCATTTATGCCTTCACAGTTCCAATCAGTGTTGCGATGTGTTTTTCCTAGTTTAGCTCCTCCGCCATCGAGACAGTTAAAATTATTTTCCCATTTGTCGCTTGGTATCCTCTTTGGAGCTATTAGGTAATCTTCCACTGTTAAATCCCGGCAAGCCTTGGAACGAATATCCAAGTTGCCTTTATCCCACACCAGTAGGGAATGATCCCCCGTAACTTTTATTCGCCCACCATTGGAGAGCTCGACTTCCAATAATTTCTTCTCACCCAATGGATATCTATGCACAGCATATATGGGAGTCCAAATAACCCTTCCACAGGGGTCTACACCAATTGTTTCCAGTCCGCCGTTCAAGGGTGTAACTCCGACTCTATTTCCCATCAACTTTTTTGCCAAGTCTTCTATTTTCAGGAATCGGATTTTACTTCCACTCTTTACGGGGATTACAGTGTCTCCACATACTGACAGTCCTATGGTGTATTTTCTCTTAAGGAAGCTGATTACGCTGAAAACATTGCTGGGAAGATGGTGTACCTCGTCGAAGACCACTAGGCTGTACTCCTTCTGAGTAGACTCTTTAACAGCGGAGTGATAGGTTACTATTCTTACCTCACCGGGGTTAAGGTTCAACTGGTTTTTTATGCGCTCCGCCCACTGCTCTCTTAAGGTTACTGTTGGTACCACTACCAGTTTTTTGCCCCTGATTTTTCCAATAGCGTATAGGCCTATCATACTTTTACCTGCACCATAGGGGTAGAAGATGCCCAAATGGCTATACTTCAGGAAGAGGTTCCAAGCCTCCTTCTGATAGTCTCTCAGCTCAAACTTGGCTCTCTCCTCTCTGATTAGGTCATCAGGGTCCACGGGCTTGGGTCTAAAGGGCATAACCCCATCCCTTAAAAGCTCAATAACTAGTGAGAACTTCTTTGTAGTTTTAATTTGGAAGGAGCTCCCGTCTATTTGCCGGCTGAAAAAGGATTGATACTTCTTTCTGAATTTTTTGGGGTCGCCCTCCTCTAACACTGCAATATTTTTATCCCAATCTAGAGCCACCTTAAAATCTGGCAACTTAATGCCGAGCTCGTCCTTGAGCACCTCTGGTAGGGGAGTAAGCCAGTCAACGTAGCGGTTGACCCTATAAACATTGTAGGATTCTGTTTTAAATTCCAGCCATCCTACTTCGAGGGGTATGAAGCGGGGTATGAAGAGACGCCATTCTCCAGGCTTGTAAGGCACAATAGCGTAGGGTTTCTTAACGAAGGCTAAAACTTCTTCGCGTTTAATTTCTCGCCACAGAGAAGCACTAAACTGTCTGCAAACTGCCTGCACCGTCTCTTTTTCTACTTCCTCCACTTGCCTTTTTAATTCGTCCAGCTGCATTTTTATTTCGTTCAAGCCCTGCACGAGTAACACCTCTCATTTTTTTAGACTTAAATGGAAATTACTATCACATTCTTGACGTGTCTCGTGGAAAACCAGCACTCTCTGGATAGCAGAGATGGGTGCGCCTACTCCCTCACAAGTCCAACATATAATTTCTCACTTCAATATTTAAAACTAATCAATTCCTAGAGAATACACCTTTGCCTCCACAAAAATTCTAATTTTTTGCACCGGCCAAAGGGTTAAGAAGGAGTTTATGGACGCTTAACTATTTAAGAGAGAAGTGAAAAAATTTATGGGAGGTGTAACGTTTTGGTTGTAGTTGTTCCGCCAGATTTGAAGTTCTCCGACTCATTGTATCTCCTCTTTGGCGCTTCTATACTGAAGGAAGATATTGTAACCTATCAGAAGATTCCCGTTTACTTGAAGGCCCTAATAAATCTACTTAACGCCTCCCCCACTTTGGGAAAAAGGATTTATGCTGGACAATTGGCGAAGGCGCAGTATGGAAGAGATCCCGAAATCGTGAAAAAGTCAAAAATAGATGATATTCTGGAGAGGGAGTTCCTATGTTATCATAGGGAGGTGCTTCAGGGCAGGAAGGTGAACTCCATTTTTCTGGGAGCATCAAGCGGAGCAAGCCTGCATCTAGCAGACATAATGCAAACCTTGATGCTTTTCTCGGGATTAAACATAACAGTAACCAGGAGGGGAGGAGACCCCGACGATGCAAAAGGTTTCATTGAGTTCGGTAGAAACCTGATGAAGGACTTTCTGCCCAACAACCAGAACCTAGAGATTGTCATCCATTTTGACCCTGTCCATGACAGAACCAATCTGCCCTTCGTCTTCCACTTTAGATCCAAGTTCTGGCTTCCCAACGCTTACAGAAAATTCATAAAAGAACACCTCAAAAAAGGGGGAGACCTCGTTGTTTTTGATGTTCAGGAACCGTGGCTGCATTACAAGCTTGATGAGAGATTCTACTATCAGTGCGGAGGTCTGGATGATTTAACGCCCGAAGAATATGCCTATGGCTCCGAGAGAATAGATTCCTGGCTTGAAGAATTGGGGGCAACCCACAGAGGGGGCTGGGGATTGGAGGGAGAAAAGCCATTAAAAGGCTATGACAGTGAGTATGGAAACAGCCCCAGAATGGTGACAGCGGTAAAAGAATTCGCCGAAGACCAAGGATACAACTTTACCCACATTAAGGCAAACCGGGCCCACGACTTAAGCTTTATGACCACTTACCTCGTAAATCAGGCAATGGTTGAAAAGGGAATAAAACCCAGAGGGGTAATCGTTGAGCAATACACTCAGCTTGTTCCCCTCGCGGTGAGGAGGTTGGGACTCCTCCCAGTATGGACATACTACGTCCTACGCGCATCATTTAACGACACAAAGAAAATGTTGGACAGAGTTTTCAAAGATTACCTAGACGAGGCAGAAGAACTAGTTTTCCTGCCTACTCAACCATTTAACCCTGGGCCTAGAGGGGACTTCGTCACCTGTGAAGAGTGGTACGAACTATTCCAGTCCTATCCGGTACGAAAATTCACTTCATACACTAATCCCAAACTTTACCCCATAGATGTACCATCAGTAGTTCTGGGACCACTAAACCTGCACAAAAGATGCCTAAAGGAAAAAGATCTGGGACTCAAAATCAGTATGGAAGACATTAAAAACACCTGCAAAAAGTTCGGACTAACCTACACCACATCAGCATAAAAAACACGCAGCAAGTAGGCATCCTCGAGGCGAAAAACTCTTATCCCCGCTCCTTTTTTGTGGTATCCAAACCACGAATTTTTTTGGGAACATGGTGTACACTATGGCTTGCAAATGCGGTTCGGTGATGAGCTTTGGATGCACGTGAAAGGGTCTTACGCGCTTTGAATAGAGAGGAGCCGGACAGAGTTCCCACATTTGAGATTGGAATTACAAACGATGATATTGCAGAGAAGATAATGGGCACTAGTTTAACTAAGGGAACCTTGAGGGCGGCTTGGGATATGAGGCACAAGCCCTTCTGGAGATACTTTAGAAAAAGACGCACCATGAAGTATTCACCGGATCTCTATGCCAAGTCTGTTTTGGTCATGTCTAAAATCGGTTTCGATAGCTGTTCCTTGGGGGTTCTCCTCCAGTTCACCAAGTGCAAATACCCCACATGGGACACCTACATCGATGAGTATGGAAGAAAATTTCAGCTCAAGGAATACAGTGGAACCGAGATGGGTTCCTATGTGGGAGGAGGCTTCAAATCTCCCGAAGACTATTATGCTTGGGGACCCATAGACCCCTATCACCCCATAAGGGAGAGAATCTACAAAAGAGCCCAAGAGGTGGTGGGCGACAAGATTTTCATAATGCCCGGCATAATGGGGTTTTTTGAGTCCACATGGGAAATATTCGGATTCGAAACCTTCTCCAAACTCTTCATCCAGAATCGAAAATTCATAGAGAGAGTTTTTGAAGACCACAAAAAATTAGCCATAGAAACAGCCAAATACATGATGGACCTAGGGGCTGAAGCACTAGTTCTATATGACGATTACGGCCATAAAAGCGGCCCTTTCATATCCCCCAAAGATTTCCGAAAATACATATATCCCTGCCTCAAAGAATTCACACAAACCTGTCACAAAAGGGGAGCCAAGGTTCTCCTACACAGCGATGGCAACCTAAACCAAATATTAGAAGACATTGTCAAAGCAGACATAGATGCGCTTCACCCTTGGGAGCCACAGGCAAACATGAACATAATAGAGGGAAAAAAGGAGTACGGCGGAGAAATCTGCGTGGTAGGCAACGTGGACCCTATGCACACCTTAAGCGAAGCTCCACCAGAAGCGGTGAGGGAAGAAGTACTCAAACTCCTAGAAAATGTGGCACCCGGAGGAGGATACATACTGAGTTCGGGACACAGCATACACCCAAAAGTAAAATACGAAAACCTCATGGAAATGATGAAAACGGTGCAAAGGTATGGAAAGTATCCCATCCTAATTCCAGAGAAACAACAAGTCTGAAAACATTTATGGTTCAAATTCACTCACTGCACTAGAGAGCCTCCAAGTATTCGAAGTGAACCACATTAGAACCTAGGCCATAAATCTGGGATCTATCGCTTTCTCCACAAAACTAAAAGATGAGAAGTGCTTAATATTTGTAGTATAAATATTTGAAACTGCATTCTCCTTCATTGTTGCCGCTATAACACAGTCAGAAAATTCAACATCTTTTTTCTCATTCTGTAGAATTAGAGCTTCTTCCAGAGTACTCCTATAAGTGGGAAAAATTACAACTCTCTTCTCAGATTTGAGGAACCCGTTCCACAAAATGTTTGCCGCTTCACCGGGATCGATCTTTGACCTTTTAACAAGGCATATCATAGTTTCAACAAGTACGACAGTGTTTACTCCTGCTATGAATTCTGGCTTACGCCTAAAACACTTGCTCATCAGATTAAGGCAAGCCTCCCTTTCAGGGTGTTCCGGATCAAGAAGTCTCCATAGAACTCCAGAATCGATAAAGAAAATCATGGCTCTTCCTCTTGCACACTTAACCACAAGTCAGATTTTGAGATAGGGGCATAATCCGCTTTTCCCATCCTCTTAATCTTTTTGGAACTCAGACTTGCCAGAAAATCCAAAATTTTTTCTTCCCCTCCTTCATTGGAGTCCACCATTAGTCCCACAATTTTGCTGCTAAGAAGAATCCAGCGGACAGAATCCCCCTCTTTAATGCCCAAGGCGTCTCTCACCTCATTAGGTATACGAACTCTCCTTTTAGAATCAACTTTAGAACTCACCAACTATTTCACCACACAAAAGATAAGAGTGGGAATTAATAAAATTTTCCCACAAATTCTGCTAAAAAGACAATGTAATACATTAAATCGATATAACAGCGGTGAAAAAGAAAAAAGAATAGGAATTTAACCTTCCTACAATTATATTAAATAGGTTTGAGGTAACAGTCCGCAGCCAAGTATCAGAATTTTCGCATGTTAACTCTTCGCATCGGATTATCCTAGTCCTGATTTTTTTCGCCTAAACGCGGTATATTTTCCCCTTACAAAACCTTGGCGAGAAAGCCCCCGACTTTAGTCGTGGGGATGAATCGCCAGAAAGTTTATTTGAAAGTATGGTATATAAATAGTTGTTGGTAGCTGAAGGGTTTGGCTTGGGCTTAAGAGGCTAAACAAGACGCAG
>CAZECW010000106.1:0-10948 GCA_964510585.1 uncultured archaeon
CGGCTTCCACGTGCTTGCGCCCTATCCGGGTACTGAGGTTAGGGAGAGGGCTGAGGAGCTGGGGCTAAAAATTCTGCATAATGACTGGTTGAGGTATGATGCCAACCAGGCGGTTTCAGAAACAAAAGACGTCAGCGCCGATTACATAAACAAGGTAATTAGGGAGTTTAAGGATTCCATAGAAGCAGCTGTGGAAAGGAAGGAGGAACTTAAAAAGCAGGGGCTTCTCAGTAAGAAGGATGAGGAGGAAATCGAGCTTAGGAAGAGAAGATTGGTAGCTTGGCAAATATTGAAGAACGATTACGTAGAAAGGCACGGTAAATTTTCAGGAGACGGGGATCCAGTTGGACTCCTTACAGAGAAACTATACGCTATAAAAACCGTTTCATCTATTTTAACGAAGGAGGAGCTCGCAGAAGAAATAAGGAAAATGCTTGAGGAAGGTATTCTAAACTATACGCGGAGTGACGGTTCAGTGACTTGGTTCTGGGCCAATATAGGTGGGCGGGAGAAGCTTCAAGCAGGACTCGGGCAAAATGTCAAATAGCCACATTCCTATTTGGCTTTACAGCAAATTGGAATCCGTTAGATTTGGAGTATTTACGTAAAATTTAAGTACTTAATTGCTATGTTTTTGCGTTAAACTCATTCAAGCTAAAGGTTGTGTGGTTGAGTGATATGAGAACCTTGTTGATAAATGTTCCCTATCCTTTCTCAGAGTGTCCAACTCTGCCTCTGGGATTAACTTACTTGGCTGCGGTACTTGAGAAGAATGGCTACGAAGTTCAAATTCTTGACATGGTTATTTCGAGATTTTCATTAAAGAAGATTAAGGAGAAAATCTTGGAGTTCAAACCAGACATTTGTGGCGCTGGGCCGGTTACTATGAATTATCCCACGGCTCTACGGGCGCTTAAGGTTTGTAAGGAAATGGGTTGTATGACTGTAATAGGTGGGTGTCATGTTACCTTTTGGGATGAGGAATGTTTGACAGAGGCACCCTACATCGATGTTGTGGTTAGGAGGGAGGGAGAATACACCTTGCTTGATTTGGTCAAGGGTAGGGACTTCAAAGATATCTTGGGCATAACTTACAGAGAAGATGGACAAATTGTGGTTAATCCAGACAGGCCTTTCATTCAGAATCTGGATGAGCTACCATTTCCAGCGCGCCATCTTCTTCCCTTGGCGAAGTATCACGCCTACAAAACTGGGGCCAGTATGATCACTGCGCGGGGTTGTCCCTACCACTGTATCTTCTGTGTTGGGCATAAAATGGTTGGTTCCAAAGTTCGCTACCGTAACCCCAAGCTGGTTGTAGACGAAATTGAGGAAATCCTTAGTTTGGGATTCAAGGACATATGCATAGAGGACGACCAGCTGACCATGAATCACAAACATGTCTTCGCCATTTGCGACGAGATTATCAGTAGAGGGTTAAAGTTTGATTGGGCTGCGTTCTCCAGATGTGACACTGTTACACCTGAACTTGTGAAAAAGATGAGGGAGGCCGGTTGCTACTATTTCTGCTACGGCGTTGAGAGCGGGAACCAAAGGATTCTTGATTTAGCCAGAAAAAGACAGACTCGAGAAAAAATAGTGAGAGGCGTAAAAATAGCTAAGCAGGGAGGAATTAATGTTCTCGCCTCGTTCATAATGGGGCTTCCTGGAGAAACTCCCCAAACCATGAAGGAATCGCTGGAGTTTGGAGCTTCACTGAACACATCCTACGGGTACCATATTCTTGCACCGTTCCCAGGAACAGAGGTTAGAGAGAAGGCCAAAGAGTTTGGAATAAGGATACTTCACAATAACTGGCTTAGATACGATGCTAACCAGGCAGTTACAGAGAGTGATGAGGTGCCCAAAGAACTCCTAAACAAGGTAGTGGGCGAATTTAACGCCGCCATAGAGGAATGCATTAGAGACACTGAGAGACAAGTGGAACAGGGCACTGCTACACCCGACATGGTTGCGGAAATCAACCTGAGGAGAAGACGCAAACTGGCCTGGCTGCTCCTGAAAAATGACCGCATAGAGAGACACGGGATAACTGAAAACAATGGGGAGGAACCAGTAAAACTCTTAGCAGACAAGATGCACTCCTTCGGATCCATATCCCGAATTCTCAAAAGAGACCAAGTGGAAACAGTGCTAGGACAGTTTGTAAAGGAAGGCTTACTGGAATACAAGGCGGATGACAACAAAATACAGTGGAACTGGGTGGACATTGGGGCAAAGGTGAGAAAAAAACAAATCCCAGAAATACAAAAAATGAAGACTTAAGATAACAAAAATTATTCTGCCCTTAAATTTTCATTTTTCCAGTGATTTTTTCTTTGTCCTTGTTTGTTTCAATCCTGCGCGATGTAGTAGAGCGAGGGGTCGTCTTTTTTCTCTTCTTCGCTTCTGAAGAGTCTGGGTATTGCGGGGTCAAAATCGTTTTCCATGAAGTAGGGTACATACTTCTTCATTGTTCTTTCTGTGAGGTTCCAGTCTATTTTGTCCGTGATTCCTACAAAGTTGGTATACCGGGCATACCCATAGCAGTAGGCAAATGCTCCCGCGATTAGGCGCTGTCTTTTATCCCATTCCGAGAAGCGCATATAGAGTTCCGCCTGGGCGCTCTGGGCAAACTCATTAAATGCTTCTAATACGTCCAAGTCTAAAGGCTCCACTTTGTCTCCTTTTCGTGTGAATAGAGCTACTCCCGTAATTTTTTCTGTGTAGTCTACTGGTTCTGTGGTCATGGTTGAAAAATCGTCGAATTTGGCTTTTACACCCTTTAATCGATAGGCGCAGGCGATGTTGCTGTAGGGTGCTTTGGCTTCTGTTGCTGACCAGGGAAAGTGTGGTTTTCCTCCATCATAAATGTGTAATATTTCGCTGAAGACTAGGATTTCATCTTTACCTATTTTGTAGGGTCCGTGGTCGCAGAGTTTGGCTCTTGCCTCACACTCGTCTAAAAACGCGTAGACCTCTAGGTTAGTCATAACCCTTTTTATCTTGGCTCCTTCCTCGGGTGTTATGTCTATGATTTGTTCTTTAACCCAATCTATGTCGGATTGATTCAGGGCCAAGTTCTCCCAGTTTGAATCATAAACTGTTAGTTTTCCTCCTGGAAAATATGAGGATGCCAACCTTTTCCAGAAGTCGAGTATGAAGGCAGTCTGCTCCCTCTTCTCCTTGGGCTCCGATCTGGGGTCTCCCTTGTTGGCGAAAATCTCCCCCATTCTGCCACACATGTAGTAGAGTGGAATGTAAAATATGGTCATGGCGTGTAGCTCTGAGAGTATCTTTCTGCTCTCCCTACCCATTCTTTCTGGAGTGGTCTTCTCTGATACCTTCTTTAATATGTTGAAGAGTATGTCATAACTGTTATAAAAAGAGACGCAAATATAGGCGGTTACTGGGAAGAGCTGTGACTCTAGTAGGCCTCTGCTGGTAACTTGGTAATCCACGACTCTTGAAATGTGGGGTATAAGCTTGTTAGCTTCTGCAATACTCATTAAGAAACACCTTCCACCTTTTTATTTTTCAATTTTTATGATTGGTTTTGTCCATTCCTCAAAACTTAAATTTGTATCTGTTTTTGTTCCTGTTTTATTCTTCTAAAATGTATAGTTCTCCTTTGGAGCCTCCGAGGGCGACGATTTTTGCCTTTTTTCCGTTTAATTCGCCGTTGTATCGAATTTCTGTTCCCATTAGCCCCGGTATGCCGAATTCTCTTGTCACTATGGCTAAATGTGCCCCTAGGCCTCCTGATAGGCACACTACTCCGGATACGCGTGAAAGTACTGGTGCTAGGGTGGTGGTTCCCGCGTCTTGGACCACTGGTATTTTTCCTTGCGGGCCTGATTTGAGGAGGGAAACCACATCCTGAACCGTTTTTATTACCACCAGTTGGCCCTCGGCATTCTTTTCACAGCTTATCATTCCTTCAGCAATTTTTTTGTAGCTCATACTCATCCCTCGTAATACTACCTATAGAAAAACATACTCTTATAAATCAATTGGAAGAATTCATACTTCAATAACTGATTTTTTTGTTGCGGTTAGGCAAATCTAGTGGTTTATTTTTTCACTTTTAAACCTTGGTGGTTACTAGGTATTCTGAGATGCCGTAGCCTTTTTCCTGTTCTCCTCGGACTTGGAACTCTGAAAAGTTTTCGTAAATATCTGTGCGGGCCCCTTCTTTAGATTGGCGTGGCGGATAAACTATTCCATACACTTTTTTTGAAATAATTGTCCTAGACACTCCATTTTCGTCTTTGGCGATGTAGGTAGATTCTCTGGGTGTTTTTCCGTCTCTCTCGTATTTGGTTTCGATTTTTGCATCTAATACTTCAACGTTGCCTTCACTGTTTGATACGAATCCGCTGATTTCGGTTTTTTTACCAATTGTTAGCCTTATTACGTTTATGGCGTAGTTATCGAATTGGGCTTGCATCCAGTCCCACTTTGTAATTTTTGAGTAGTCTCTCAGGCCCCAAGAGTGGTCGCGGTGCCCGTAGCTGTCAACTTTTATGGCGGCTCCATCAGGGAATCTGATTACCCCATTCACTTTACAGCTTTGCTCATAATGCTCCTGTTCAAGAACATCCTTTACGTATGATTTTTTGGGGTCGAATCTAAATACTGGGAATCTGCCAAGAAACGTGAAGTCCATGTTCACCTTTTCCGTTTCTAGGAAAACGTTCCATCTTTTTTGGGGCTTTACCAGGTCAAAGGTCAACTTTCCATCGCTTATACTTTTCAGTTTGCCGCTCACCCCTGTGGAGTTCATATAACCGTCAACTTTTCCATCAACCACATATGTTGCGAGGAAGTCTGTTCTCCCATTGTTGGGATAAGTGGATATGTAGAAAACCCCGCAGACCTTACTTTTACCGTCCATGTATGTAAAATACCAGGATTCCTTCCAATCAATTCTCGGAGGATAGTCGTGGGGATACTCCTCCCAGTCCTCAATTGTTCTACCTAAACTCATTTTTCCACCATCCAGTAGAATGTGGGGTCCCTTGCCCACTCCTCCTTTGGTCTGAAGATTCTTGCCCATGAGGGATGCATAATTTTCCACTCATTCATAACTTTGGGTAACCATTTTTCTCTTGTTTCCTCAGTTATACCAAATTTGAACTTGTTTGTTATTCCCGCCAAGTCTGTGAACACGAAAAGGTAGGTTGTGAAAACTTGGGCCCCGGAGAGAATCTTCATTTCTTCTGGCCACTCAGCAAATTTTAGGTAAAGCTCGCTTTGCGCGTCTGTTGCAAATTGGTTCAGTGGATCAAGCATGTCCAGCTCCACGGGTTCTATCTTGTCGCCTCTACGGGTAAAAATTGCCACCTTACGAATGTTATTGGTGTAATCTTCAGGTTTAATGAACATTGTTCCGTAGTCCGTAAACTCTGCAGATTCGATTCCCTTAAGAGTTAAAGCGAAACACACATTGGGCAATGGAGATTTAGCATCTAGGTCACCCCACTCAAATTTGAGGTTTGTTCCATCCCAAAGAGGCGAGAACTCCCTGAATATCAATATTTCGTCCTCACCTATCCTGTAAGGCCCCATTTCATGTATGGAAGCTCTACACTCACAATAGTAGAGAAAAGCAGTTAACTGCAGCTGAGCCATAACCCTCTTCAACTTGGAAACCTTTTCCCTACCCAGCTCTACGAGGTTCTCCTTAACCAATCTGAGTATGGAGCCCGGAAGTATGTTTATTCTGAAACGGTTATCATCCGCAAATAGGTTCCCGTCAAAGTAAGCACTGGCCATCCTCTGCCAGAAATCAAGCATGAAGTTAACTTCCTTCCTCCTCTCCTCAGGCTCATTCTCCGGTCCTCCCAACTCCCATAATGTCTGCATCCTCCCTATCATATATAGCCCAATAAATGCCCACATTCCCAAAGTATTGGGCACCATTGCAAGCGTCTTGCTTCTCCTACCTATTTCAGCCGGGTCAATATGCTTTGCTAACTCCCTCATAATATTGTACTGGTACCCGTTGTAAAGCTGGAAACAAGCCAGACAATTATAGGCAGTAACATTAAACAGCTGTGACTCTACAAGCGTCCTTTCCGAGAGAAGCCTCGTAGACACATCACTAACTCTACTTATTAATTGATTAACTCTATCAATGTTAAGATCACCCAACATGGAAAACCCTCCAAAAACAATTTTTTAAGTTTTTAATTATCTCTCTCTTAACTTATAAACTAATTGGAAGAAACGTTTTATCGCATAATTGCCTAGTTTTTTCCTTATTGGGAGGGAGCAAAATTTTCTCGAACCACATTTTAAACCCTTTTTCTGCGGATTTCAGTCACCATACAAATACAGTAAACAAACGCAATATTGTTCAAAAACAGCAGGAGGAAGAAAGGAAACCAGAGAAAAACCTACAACCATTAAAAGGGGGGTTAGTAATTTATCAAACGTTATTTTGGGCAAAACTTAAGTATTAGTATTTATGGTTGTACCACTTATGTCAACAAGAACGCTTCTAATAAATACACCGTATCCCTTCACGGAGTGCCCCACAATTCCATTGGGGTTGACTTATCTGGCGGCGGTTCTTGAGGACAGGGGGTTTGATGTGGATATACTGGACATGGTGGTCTACAAGTTCTCCAGAGAAAAGATTATTGAAAAAATTAGGGAGTACAAGCCGGACATTGTGGGAGCGGGCTCCGTTACCATGAATTATCCACACGCTAAACGCATACTTCAAATCGCAAAGAATGAAGGCGCAACTACAATCATTGGAGGCCCACATGCTACCTTCGCGGACAGGGAGGTTCTCAGTGAAGCACCCTGGATTGACATAGTAGTGAGAAGAGAGGGCGAGTACACACTACTTGACATTGTCAGGGGCAGAGACCTAAAAGACGTTAAAGGCATAACTTATAGGGAGGATGGAGAAATAGTCCGAAACCCGGACCGCGAATTACTAATGAATCTGGATGAGCTACCCTTCCCCGCCAGACACTTAGTACCCCTATCCAAATACATTGCCTATAAAACCGGCTGCAGTATGGTGACCGGTAGAGGTTGCCCCAACAGGTGCATTTTTTGCGTGGGGCCCAAGATGACCAGTAGAAAGATGAGGTTCCGCAACCCTAAACTCTGCGTGGACGAGATGGAGGAAATTCTTGATTATGGTTTTGATGAAATAATTGTGGAGGACGACACCTTCACTATAAACAAGAACCACGTCTTCAGCATTTGTGATGAGATCATAAGCCGGGGACTAAAGTTTAAGTGGAGTGCTAACGCCCGCGTTAACACAGTAACCAAAGAGATGCTTCAAAAAATGTACGAAGCGGGATGCATATTTATCCAGTTTGGCGTGGAGAGTGGAAACCCCGAAATTTTGAGAACGTGTAAAAAGGGAATAACACTTGAGCAGGTACGGAAAGCCACCCAAATAGCCAAGGAAGTTGGTATAGGAGTCCTATCCTCCTTCATAATAGGATTGCCTGGGGAAACAGAAGAAACCATAAAGGAAACCATGGAATTCGCGCGGAGTCTGGGAACCTATTACGGCTACCACGTTTTAGCTCCCTTTCCCGGAACAGAGGTCAGAGAAAGGGCAGACGAACTGGGAGTAAAAATCCTTACAAACAACTGGTTAAGGTACGACGCCAACCGTGCAGTAACCGAAACAGAAGGAGTCTCAGCAGAATACATGAACAAAATTGTTAGGGACTTCTACAAGGGAGTGACCAAATACGTAAAGAACCAAGTGAAAGCCGAAGAGGCCGGAACCGCCAGCGAAGCCGATTTAAAAGATGTAGCAATCAGGAGAAGAAGATCCCTAGCATGGCACCTGCTTAAAAACGATTTAATAGAAACATATGGCAAATTCAAGGACGAAGCAGAAGATCCCGTAAAAAAGCTCGCAGACAACCTATACAGTTATCGGGGAATCAAAAACAACTTCACAAAACAATACATAGATAAAGAGATTGCCCAAATGGTCAAAGAAAAACTGTTCACCTACAAAAACGAAAACGGCACCATCGTGTGGCAGTGGAAAATGCCGGAAAAACCCATAAGAGCAAAAACAAAAGAATAACTAACCTTCCCACAAAAACACCCACACACTCAGAGTAGGTTCGAAAAGTTAATATCTAAGCCCCGAACTACTGTATGCTAGACATGTCTATTTTTTAGATAATGGGGAAAAAATATGGCTAGCAATGGGCTACGCCACGTAGTAGAACAACTATTTAGCAAAAATAGAAAGATACGTGAAAGGGCGGCTGAAACTCTGGGAAGATACGCTGAAGGCGAAATAGTCGATGAGAACGCATTAGACCCCCTCATAAAACTTCTAGACGATAAACATCACAGAGTCAGGAGAACCGCAGCCTACGCCCTTGGAAGATACGCAGAGCAAGGATTAGTAAAAGAATCAGCTCTAGACAAACTCGTGGCACTAATGCAGGATAAAAATGTTAACGTCCGCCAAAACGTCACCTTCGCCCTACTAATGTACTCCTACCAAAACTTTATGGACCCAAGAGCCCTCAAATTTCTAGTAAAAATGCTTGAGGAATCCGACTTTCTAGCAAGCGGCGAAGCCGCCTACACCCTAGCCAAATACGCAGAAAAAGGACTGGTGGACGAGTCAGCCCTCAAACCCCTAACCAAACTCCTAGAATCCAAAGACCAACTAGCTCGAGCCAACGCAGCCTACGCCCTAGCCAAATACGCAGAAAAAGGATTCCTAAACCCACAAGCAGTAAAAATACTAGTCAAACTTTTAGAAGACAAAGACTACCGAGTCCGAGAAAACTCCACCATGGCCATGAACGAATACATAAAGAACGGAATCACAATAAACTAATTATTAAAAATAATCACCACCAACCAACTACTAATTTATAAACTCAAAGTGATGCAAAAACCACATTTTCACACACGGACACATGCTTCCCCCTCTAAGACTACCGTAAAAGGGACTTGTAGAATCTTCTTCAAAACCAAAACTTACGGGATTTGGATAGAATGCTCCCACATAACAAAAAGTTATATGTTTTACACAATTTTGCAACGCTTGGATCTACGCCACTAATTTTTGAAAATTTTCTGACTTGGCTCCATATTTTTGATTGACTTGTTCTGCCCTATTTTTTTTGGGTGAATCTGGCTGCCTGCCCCGCATCTTCCCTCTCCCCTATACATAATTGTGATAAAAAAGAGGAACACATGCTCTAAAGTTTCTTTAAAACTGGGAGCGTTATTCAAAAAGTAGATCTCTACAAAAAGGGGTGCAACTAAACATTAGGGTGAACTTGCATCGAAGCTGGAAAAAGGTTTATAATAGAGAAAGATTAGAGACATATTCAAATTTATGGAGGAGTAGGAGAGAGTGCAAAGAAAGAAAATGTTATCACTATCTATAGCCGCTCTCTTCGTCAGTATGCTACTATTGGCAGGCTTCACCATAGCCGCGTCAAACCCAGCAACGTATGGGTCTCTAAACTTGCCAGCAGTCCAAGAAAGCACAGCTAAGCAAACCGGGAGAAATGTAACCATAATTTGGGACATTTACGGTATCCCACACATTAATGGAATAACCCAAGCAGACACATTCTTCGGCCACGGATACGCCCAAGCAGTAGACGGCATCGAACTACTAATGCTAAACCTCATCACCGCAAAAGGCAGACTATCAGCAACATTCGGATACGACAAATACAATAACACTTGGTATCCCGGCTACAAGCTCAGAGCCCAAGGAATAATTAGAGAAGGTGAACCGAATAACGCCATGAGTGACGGTTTACTTTGGAAATTAAAGATTCCAGTAAGCCACTCCCAATACCTCAAAATAAATCAAACTATGAGAGAAATAATGATAGAACCCTTCGCCGCAGGCATCAACTATTACATCTATGAACACTGGGACACCCTACCCTCATGGATAAAGCAAAACGCACCAGTAACGGGAGAAGACATAGCCTCAATGGCCGCCCTCATCAACTTTCTATTTGCAGAAGACATTGTAAGCTGGCTAACCGCAGAGGCCACACTAAAGGCTTTGAACTGGGACGTCGAAACATACCTACTACAACACAATTTAGGACCTGTTCCAATGCCCCCCTCAGTAGGATCTTCCGGCCTGCTATATAAGGGGAGTAACGAGTATCTTGTGAATGGAAGTCTTTCTAGCACTGGTTACCCTATTTTGGGTGCTGATCCACACTTGGAATGGGATGGAATAACCCAGTGGCACGAGGCGCACCTAATGGCGCCAGCAGAGGGCACACTACCCGAATTAAACGTGCATGGCGTAATCTTTTATGGACTGCCATTCATAGGAATTGGGCACAACGAGTACCTTGCCTGGATGTCAACAGTTAACCAGCCCGACACCATGGACGTTTGGATTGAAAAACTAGACTCTACCAACACCAAGTACTACTACGATGGTTCTTGGGTTCCCCTCACAAAAGAAGTAATAAAACTGCCAGTACTAGTTCCCGGAATAGGTATAATGATTCAAGAACTACCCACATACTATTCTCACCACGGAGTCCTATTAACCATAAATGAGACAGCACACTACGCCCTTGCAGTAAACTATTCCACAAGTGGTCAATGGACCGGCGTAGAACAGTTCTACCTCATGAACACTGCACAAAACATAACACAGTGGAAAGAAGCCATGTCCCTACTTGGAGTAGGCATATTCAACTACATGGTGGCAACCAAATACAATGAAACCTTCTATGTTTGGAACGCAATGTGCCCACAAAGAAATGACATGTGGAACTGGAACTTGGCTGTACCAGGGCTATAGATTCGGATAAACTGGGCTTTTTTTCTGGTTGATCCTGCTTTTTGTAGCGTTTCTTGTGGGGCTGAGGGAAAAATAATGTAGGAGAACGACACGTATAAAGGATATGAAGCCGGAGAGACTCATTCTAATAAACCA
>CAZECW010000107.1:0-7468 GCA_964510585.1 uncultured archaeon
GCTCCAACCTAGAAAAGGGGATGGGAAGCCCTCCAGACTTGCGGGGAACTTGAAAAACCAGAACGCTTTTGAGAAAACCTAAAAGAAGGAGAAGAAAATACACGTAAACCCCAAAAATTCATCCGAATCTATAGTCCTGGAAAACATGACTGGTCGGATAAAATTCTCAAAAAGTATGGAGTAGACAAAGAAAAACTCCCCGAAATAAAAGCTTCAACCGATGTTGCTGGTAAACTCACAAAAAAAGCTGCGGACGAACTAAGTCTAAAAGAAGGGACACCAGTTATCGTTGGGTCAGGCGACGTGGCAGCAGTGGCTGTGGGTTCTGCTGCAGTTAAAGAAAGGGAATACTTCATTTATATCGGTACTAGCGACTTTATGGGCACCCACACAAAGCACAGAAAGGTGGATATATCCCACTATATGGGAAGCATATGCAGCGCTATCCCCGATATGTACCTATACACGGGAGAACAAGAAACTGCGGGTACCTGTTTAGACTGGGTGAAGAATGAAGTGTACAAGAGTTCAGCTGAGGAGCTTGGAGAGAAGGTTTATGACTTGTTGGACGAGGCTGCGGGAAAAATTCCGGCGGGTTCTGAGGGACTTATGTTCACCCCATGGCTATCCGGAGAGAAAACCCCTATGGACGATGACACCATACGTGGAGGATTTCACAACTTGAGCCTTGAACACAACCGAGACCACATGGTTAGAGCAGTTATGGAGGGTGTTGCGTTTAACATCCGCTGGGCGTTTCGGTGCATGGAGAAAAAAATAGGGACTGCAAACTGGGTTAACTTTGTGGGAGGCGGAGCACTGAGGGAAACATGGGGCCAGATAATAGCTGACGTCCTTAATAGGGAAGTGAGGCAGCTTATAAATCCGAGGGAAGTTGGTGTGAGAGGGGCGGCCATGATTGCTACTGTGGGTTTAGGTATACATAAGGACTTTCCAACTGCTGCTAAGCTGGTCAAGGTAACCAAAGTCTACAAGCCTAAGCCAGAAAACGTTACCACATACGACAAGCTTTTTGCCCAGTTCGAAAAACTCTACGAATGCCACAAAAAAATCTGCAAGTATATAAATGAGAAAATTCACAAATGAGAAATTGGGCTCCATTTATTCTACAAACTTTTTGAAGAGATTCAAAGCTCCAAGAATAGTAGACCTGTTTAGAATTGGGTTAAGAAATGTAGGGAACCAAGCAGTGTAGTGTGTAAAGTTTTTTTATAACTAGTTGCCTGCGGCTCTGTCTTATAGTGGAATAAAGGGTGGGGCTATTTTTTGATTTCCGCTAACTCTTCTTTTTCTATTCCTGCAATGATTTTGGCGAGTTTCTTTTTGTGCTCCATGTCTACTCCTCTCTCAATCATTATTCTCTGAGATTGTGGTGAGCCTGCCCCATGCATGGACTCTGTTCTGTAGCCTACGGATCCCAGTCCCATGGAAATATTCTCTATGAGTCTTAGTATGCGTAGCCTATGCTCCGTGGGGACTTTGCTCACACCCTTTAGATACTTTTCTACGTACTTTCCAATTTCTGGATTTTTGAAGTCCTTCTCTGAGGGTGCGGTTACCAGTATGCCGCCTGCAATGTCCTCTGCCAGCCTGACAATCTCGTAGGGGAACCTGGTTACGTTATGCTTGCAAATATTCGCCAGTAAAATATTGACCAGATAGGTTCCTGAAGGGGTTTTTGTTCCCTCAGATGAACATGCGATTCCACAGGAATATATGGTTTCGTTGAGGTGGTTCATTTCCACAATTTTATCCCTAACACTTGAAGAGTCAGCCACTCCGTTATACTCCGCTATGGTGGCCGCTGCGCCTATTAGTACATCCCCAACACCGGATTTGCACCCTCCGTAGCTTTGCCTGTGGTACGCCGAGAAATTGTCAACCAGTGGCCATGCAAACTGATACTCCCCACACATAAAGACCCTCTCCCAGGGAACAAAAACATCATCAAAGATTATCATTGCTTCCTGGCCTCCGTAGCGAATGTTTCCCGTATCGAACTCCACTCCCTCGAGTTTCCTTGTGTCGCAGGACTGCCTGCCATAAATGTATATTAGTCCTTGGGCGTCGCTGGGGATCGCGAATGAGACTGCATAATCCTTATCATCTTCACGCATTGTTCTTGTGGGCATAACAATAACTTCGTGGGAGTTCACCGCACCAGTTTGATGCATCTTTGCCCCCCTAACCACGATGCCATCTTCTCTTCTCTCAACAATCCGGAGATAAAGGTCGGGATCCTCCTGTTGGCTTGGTCTCAGGCTTCTATCCCCTTTGGGATCCGTCATGGCACCGCAACACACAAAGTCGTTTCCCTGAACATATTTTAAATATTCCAGAAATCTCTGGTAATAATCTGTTCCCAGCTTCTGGTCCATTTCGAATGTAACTATTGAGAGAGCGTTAAGGGCATCCATACCTACGCATCGCTGAAAGCACGTGCCAGTTTTTCCGCCCAGCAGTCTTAGCAACTTCACCTTTTTTACCAAATCTTCGGTACTCTGGTGAATGTGAGTGAAGCGATTGATTCTTTCTCCCGTGATGTGGGAAGTGGCGGTTGCCAAGTCCTGATATCTTGGGTCGTTTGCCACATCGTAAGTAACAGAGAGGGAATTTATGGAGGGCCGTATAATTGGGTGGTCAACTGGGTTCTCTACCTTTTCGCCCAACAAGTAAACGACAAGTCTTCTTTTCCTTAAACTCTCAATATACTCCTTGCCAGTCTTTAATGTCATTTTAACCACCGATAATTCAACACCGCTTAGTTAAACTTGCTCTAACCTATTTATAAGGTTGGTCGAAAATTTTCTCAGTGAACCATTTTTTGGCTTTTTTTAACAAAAATATTTACATTTCTAACTTCGTCCACCTGAATCCGGGTATCTTCTTTCTCTTATTGTTCTTTTTGAAGGTGTATAGTCTTGCGGGGCGGTGGACGCCGAATTTGTATTTTTCTGTTGGTTTAACTATTCCCATAGAGAATATTTTCTTTCTGAAGTTTCTTTTGTCCAGTTTTTCTCCCAGAACCACTTCGTAAACTCTTTGCAGTTCGGTGAGGGTGAAAAATTTGGGAAGAATTTCTAGTGCTATTGCGGTGTATTCCAGTTTATATTTTAGTCTCTGGTGGGCGTATCTAATTATCCTATCTTGGCCCAAGGCTAGTGGTGGAAGTTCATAAACTGAGTGCCAGGCTGCATTTTCCCTAATTTTAATTTTCCCAGGATACACTAGGGCAAAATAGGCAACTGTTATAACTCTACCTCCAGGGTCTCCCACCGCCTCCCCGTAGGTGTAGAGTTGCTCCAAGTAAAGGTTTTCAAAAATTCCCCCCTTCTCCTTCAAAACTCTTAGTGAGGCCTCCTCCAGAGATTCCTCTTTTTTTAAAAAGTCTCCGGGGAGTGCCCAAACCTCCCCATTGGACGAGGCATTGCTTCTATTTAGTAGCACCTTCAAATTGTTGTCTTTTATTGTGAATATGCACACTTCCACCGAGACAAATACTGATTTTTCCAACTGAGCTGTATCAGTAGACACTTAGGTCCACCTTTTCCAGTCTGGGATTTGGCCGATACGGTCTGCCCGCCTTGTGCAGAGTTATAAATTCATCATCAACGAAGTAGCCCATAATATCTGAGGTAGCAACGTAGCGGTCGTCTGCGAAGCCGGCGCCTATAAAATCGAAGAGCTTCAAATCGTACCTTTGCTCACCAAGTATGAATGCTTCAACCTTTTTGGGGTTGCTAAATCCGCTTGAAAGTGCTATTTTCAGGTTGGGGTATCCCTCGTCGTTAAATGCTCGTCTGGCGGCGGCAACCGCTTCAACAGTTACTCCCGTCCCAGTCCAATATTTTCTTCCATCAAAAGGCACGCCTCCCTCTGCTATAACTGCTCCATTCGTGTCGAACCTCGGCCCCCAGAAATCGTCCCCCAATTCTTCTGCAACTTTTAGGGTGTCAGTGATTTCTCTGTTGAACGTGTCTGCCAGAAAAATTCTTGGAACATCTTTAGGCATATGCTTGTGGAAGGCCTTCATGGTTTCCACAGCGGAATCTTCTTCACCATATTTTGAGGCGAATGCCAGAACTAAGGCGTGAGGCACTGTGCCCACCCCCTTCTGCCCAAATGTGGCTGCACCAATATCTGTTGAGGTGGACGCTGCCCCCGCTTCATAGGCTACTCTGGCAATTTTAGCATCCCACTCGTACCCATAGTGTCTGGCTCCAAAATAGGACAAGTGTCTGGGGCCAAACTTACTCTTATTTATTAGTTCAGCCACTTCTCTAACGTTTGCCCTAATTTTTTCCAGATCCGGCTCCGGCTCACCATTTGCCCTGCCGGTCCTATCTGATAGGATAGAGAGGTACATTGTCTCTAACTCGATTAAATCTAGAATGGGGCCTTCAAGAAGCATTAGGGTTTCTTCGGGTTGATATGGAACCCCATCTTGAAGAGCGAAAATTCTCCCACCATGCTCCGCCAGTTTGGGACTGTACTTCATAATTGCAGCTATCGCTTCATCTATGCCACCAGTTATGCCTGGGCCTTTCCTTATGAAAACTTGATACCTTACAAAGGGGTTTATTCCCTCTTTTCTCAGTATTTCTGCGCTTCTCAAAAAGTACTTATCTGTATGTGGTTCGTGTCTTGGTGGGAAAGTGAATTCAGTTTTTCTTTGGCTTCCCATCCATACACCTCTTAATGTTTTTATTCAAACCCTTAACTTAGTGTATATTTTACACTATTGTTATATATATCCTTTTGGTTTTAGCAAATAATACACTAAGTTGTGTGGAGAAGAATCATGCTACATTGCCATTATAACCGAGGAATCGAAGTCGCTTTTACAACTTTTTGTATTAGATAGGGGCTTGCATCTTATAACTTATTCACCCATTTTCTTCGTGATGCGGGTTAGATTTGTGGCTGCTTCCTCAAATTTGGGGTTAAGCTCTAAAGCTTTGGTGAAGTCTTTTAAAGCTCTGGCGTATTCCCCTTTCTCCTCAAATATGAGTCCTCGGCTGTTATAAATAGTTTCGTCTTCGGGGTCTAGTGTTATTGCGTGTGTGAGGTCTGCTATGGCTTTATCAAGTTCTCCCTTTTTTCTCCAGGCTAATCCGCGGAAATGGTATGCAAACACGTATTTGGGAAGCAATTCTATTGTGTGTGTAAAGTCCTCTATTGCCTTATCGTATTCGCCTTTATAGTAATAGATGAGTCCACGATTGTTGTATGCCTCAACGTAGTTCGGGTCGAGTCTAATGATGGTATCGTAGTCCTCTATGGCTTTGTCGATTTCTCCCTTATCCTCCCATGCCAGGGCTCGGTTAAAATAGAATTCTGGCTCGTTAGGTTCAAGTTCTATTGCATGGGTGTAGTCCTCTATGGCCCTTTCAAAATCGTCTTTATAGTACCAGGCTAGTCCCCTTCTATTATAGATTGTTGCGAGTCTGGGCTCCAGTTCTATAGCTCTACTGAACTCTTTTATGGCTTGGTCGAGATTTTTTTTGGCGTAATATGCGATTCCCCGGTAGAGTGGATGGTCATAACATTTTTCAACAAGATTTGAGTTGAGATCGATGGCACGGGAATAATCTACTACCGCCTTTTTATGTTCCCCCTTAATAAAATACTGGAGCCCTCGGAAATAATAGGCGTTGGCGAAATCGGGATATAGTTTAATAGCTTGACTGTAATCCTCTATTGCCCTATCAAGTTCTAACCTTGCGTGGAGGGCTTGGCCGCGATTATAGTAAGCATCCGCAAAACTGGAGTTTAGTTCAATGGCTCTAGTAAAGTCCTCTATTGCCTTATCCAGCTCCCCCTTTAATTTCCAAGCCAGACCACGATTATTGAACGCTTGTGCATTGTTGGGTTCAATCTCTATAGCTTGAGTGTAATCCCCTATTGCGCTATCGAGTTCTCCCATTTTCATCCAAATATTGCCGCGTTCCAAATAGGCTTGTGTATATTTGGGGTCGAGTTTTATGGCTTGGTTAAAATCCTCTAAGGCTTTTTCCAGATCTCCTTTAATGTGCCAAACGCACCCCCTATTATAGTAGGCTTGTGGATATTTGGGGTCGAGTTTTATGGCTTGGTTAAAATCGTCTAATGCCCGGTAGTAGCTTCCCTTACCCAGCCATTTGGTTCCACTATCATTGTAGTCAGCAGCACTTTTTGTCGTATTAATTGCCCCCGCTTAGACTCAATGTTGGTGGTGCCTTAAAACTATAATCATTTACCAATTATGTGATTTTTAATGTTTATTTTTTTCTAACTTACTACAATACAATGATTTATTAGTTTTGGATTTTTGAACTGCTTAGCCTCTGAGACTTTTGGAGAGCGCTTTTTGGTAAAATTAATATTTTGTACTGGTTATTTACTTTTCAACGTTTTTAATTATTGTTGGAGGTTTCAATGTGTGTGGCTCCAATTCAAAGGAATCAATTTATGTCATTAGAAAAATGAGTGTTCCTCACTGTGCAAGGGGGCCTCTGAGATGCGAAAAGTGTAGAATTATGGAAAAAGAAGTGAAAATATGCCTGTTGAAAGTCCATTTTGAGCCGGGGGAAATTACGCGACCAGTGATCGATATTTATGTGAATGGAAAGAAAAAATTCTGCGAGTACGACCTCATAAAAACATTTGAGAACGAAAAAGAAGCAAAAGAGTATGCCGAGAGGAATATGTTAAATCTCCTAGAATAAATAAACTCAGAGTGTTTTTACTCTACGGGTGGAAGAACATTTTTTCTGGAATCGAAGTCTCTCAAGGCAAACTCAGCTATATCTGCTAAGATTGTTATTATAGCTTGAAATTCTGTATTTAAATAAAAGTTGTATCCCCAAAAAATTGTGATAAAAAAGATGAGAAAAAAATAACTTACAAAGACGGGTGCTCAGAAAGCCCCCGACTTTAATCGTGGGGATGAATGGACAAAGATTTAAAGGTTTTCCGCTAAACACTGTATATTAGATGTGGCTCGGATGTCCAAAGGCTCGAATAAGGCTCCAAGCCGAGACAGGCAGAGAAGGTTCGAACATTTAACGATAATCCCAAGTCCCACAAGGGACAGGGATAACTGGGTGGTGGCACACCCATTGCAGATAGCCACTGAGCGGTGAAGGAATGAACGCTTAAACGAATGTATCCCTGAGCGTTGAAGGAAGCTGTGTGCAAGAATCCCCCGACTTCAGTCGAAGGGAGTGTCAAATCTACCTTCTTCTGCTATTTCTACTACCGCCTCTGTCTCTTCTGAATGGTTTTCCTGTGTATTGTGGGCGTTCTCCTCCGCCGTATCTTGGGTGGGGTCGGCGTTCCTGTTCGTATACTCGGTTTGAGAGGTTGTTTTCTGTGTTGACTTCTGCGGGTGTTTCCTCCTCTATTTCTTCCATTGTTCCGTATTTTCCAAGGTTTAGTCTTAGGGAGCCTTTGAAAACTGTTGTGT
>CAZECW010000108.1:0-8494 GCA_964510585.1 uncultured archaeon
AACAGTCATAGAACGTTTAAAGATATTAAATGACGAAATGGTAAAACTCTTGGACTCAGATGAGTGTGAATGGTCAAAAATCCCCTCAGACACAAGATTTCCCGGCTTCTTTTCAAGCATGTCCGACCACGCCCTTGCCACTTCCGCCGTAGGTGTAGCCATAGCAGTAGAACTTTATAATAAGGGAGCCGATTTGGCAGGTGAATACAATGGGGAAATGGCGGAGCTTTTGAAAACTAGAAGGGGAGTAATTGAGGTTGTTAGAACACTATGTCTGCTCCACGACTCGGGGAAACCTTCACCGAAACACACTGAAAATACTAAAAAGGCTGTCGAAGAGATACTCTCAAAGATAGGCTTCGGCGAATTGGCTACTGATTTAGCAGAGTCAGCTTCAAGACATCATTATGATAAAGATTCTGAGCGTCCTCCAAGGACAAAGGTCGAGTGGGTAGTTGCCTATGCTGATAAGGTCGCTGTTCAGGATAGAACGTTTGCTGGCAAAATTCTTGGTGTAGCTGTACAACCGCTTAGGTGGTTAGGTGATCATGTTGATTCTTCAAATAAGCAGAGAATATACCAGTTGGCAGACTTTATTGAGCTGTTTGGTAATGACACGAAGATAGATGTTGGAAAAGTATCAGAGGAGATTAAGAAAATTCTTCCATTAGATTACAAATTTTTCAAAGAAACTCTTGACGCTGAATTATTGAATGCTAGGGAAAGGTTAGGTGAGGATATAAGGTTAGCCTTGATTCTTTTTGAGGGTGCAGGGATACAGGGATATGTTAGGAAGTCGAGTTCCGCTCGCCATCTAGTTGGGCGTAGTTCTCTGGTGGAGGTGGCGACTAGATTAGCTGCAAAAAGTTTGGAGGATATGCTAGCGCCAGAGTCTATAATTTACGTCACCAGTGGAAGTGTGTTTGCCATTGTTCCTCCCTCAGAACTGCCTCAAATTGTGGATACTTTAAACAAAGAGTTTGAAGATGTTGTTAAAGGTGGAATCAGTTTAAAGTGCTGTAAAACAGCTGAGGATGTGAGCTTTAGCCTATTTGAGTTGAAAACTGGGCCAAAATTTACATGGGCTAACTGGAAAGAAGAATCGAAATTTTCAAGAATTGAAAGAAGGAATTTTGGTGAGTTTTACACAATTTTGAATAACACCATTTCTGTTCTTGACCATAAAGTTAGTGGGAGTGGTTTAACGATTCCCGCGGGGGAAATTTGTTCAATTTGTTTTGAAGAAAAAGCCCTTCCAGAGAATGATCCAGGTATTTTAGATGTAATAAAAAGTTTACCGGAGGATGAGCGGGAAGGTTATAAGGCTGGAGCCATATGTTTAAACGTTGACCAGCATAGAATGAAATTGAAAGAAACACTTGCAGGATCTTTCAAAATAGAATTCAAAGGGGAGGAAGCTTATGTTACTTTGCGTGGAGAGGTGCCTCCGGAGGATGTCAAGAATTCGCCCATTTTTATGATTACCGAGGCGATGAGCAATATTTTGAGGGATAAGTTAAACGCTGAACATAAAGATCTCATAAGGGAATTTTCAGGAAGAACTGTTGTATTTGAAAATGCTAAATCTTGGAATTTTCTTGGTCTTGAATCGGGATACGCGCTGGAGGGGAAAGGCGTACCAGAAAAGGAGGAAATGGTGGTAGGGGTTTCGGATGTTGCCTTCATAGGTGGTGATGGGGACAATTTTGGTTTAATTAAATCTGCAATGAACAATTTAACTTTATACCGTAAAGTCTCGAAGATATTCAAAGAGGTTATGCAGGACTCTGTAGCCAAAGCTTTAAGTGAGGTTATAATATACCAGTTAAAGCTTTACTCACAAAGCTATCGTCCCGACAAAAAATTGGAGCCCCCAGCGAAACTTTATCTACCATTTGATATGGTATATTTTGGTGGGGACGATTTTCTCCTGGTTTTAGATGCGGGGTTTGTGTTTATTTTCCTCAAGGCGTTCAGAGACGCAATTTTAGATAGGCTTGGTTCACGCAAGGAGAATTATCAAAAGCGGGATGGCGAGAATCTTTCCGTTTTTTCCTTAGGCGTATCTTTGGGTGTGGTTGTCGCGCCCAATAGGGCCCCCATTCATGGAACCTTGAGCGCCCTTAATACACTGGAATCCAAAGCAAAGAAGCTCAGTAAACGTAGGCAGAAGGTTGAGAATAATAAACCAGTTTTCGGTGGAGAAATATCAGTTGCACTTGAACGTTTCACCACGATTCCCACCAAAGAATTTGTGGAAGAAAATTACAAGGCTAAAGGTTTTGGGGGAACAACGAAAATTTGTAGTACTTCATGGCCCCTTCTTGGTGCAGATATTTTCTCCGACTCGCCAGGTGATGGGCGGCCTCTTCCATTAATCACCCTTACGAAAAAGCTTCTGGAGAAACATGAAATTAGGTCTAATAATGTGGCTGAATTTGCTAGAATTGAAACTCCAAATGAGGAGGAGATAAAACTTCAAATAAGATTCAAAGCTGCGCGTTTGGACGAGAAGCGTCCTGAGAGAGAGGGCTACAGACTCTTGGCGAATAACCTTACAGTTAGGGAGGATGATTGTATAAAATTCCGTCACGGAGATGTTGCTAATGCTATGAGGATAGTTAAAGAGAGTCCCCTCTTGTTGCCCTCGGGAGGCGGATAGCTGATAGGGTGTGGTTGAATGGCTTGGAAGGATGATATAAACTTCTCCCTTACTATGAGTGTAGGCTTCAGGATTGGTTCTGGGAGAGCCGGACTGGGAGTTGATCTACCAGTTGTAAAAGAGCCACTTCATAATGGCAAGTACAACTACTATACTTCCAATTTATCAAGTAGCCTTCGTGGCGTTCTCAGAAAATCAGTACATAGACTGATTCAGTCGACTGAGTTGAGCTCTCTTGCTGGCCTTGAGGAGGCCTTGTTTGGAAGTTGGGTTACTGAGGTGGGAACCAAGCAGAAGGAGGGTAAAATTAGAGTTGAAGTGATATCTCCCTCCTCGCAAAACATCAAAGGGTACACCCGGACGGGTATAAGAATAGATGAGGTGTTCGGTTCAGTAGCTCCCCAAGCACTGTTTACTTACGAAGTATTGGAGGGAGACCGAGAAAAATTGACCTTGAGTTTTAGGCTCACTAGTACTTTTCCACTGAGTGGTGATGAGGCGGCCTTGATACTTGCTGGTCTAAACGGATTAGTATATGATTCTATAGGAGGATTCGCATCTAGAGGATTAGGCTTAATTGAAAAGGTCGAAATTGACCAAAAATTTAAGGATTTTGCAAAACAGCATCTAGAAAAATATCTGGGAAAGTGATGGTGATTAAATGATAGTTGGACTAATTGAGGTTGAGGCTAAAACACCCATAGTGATTGTTTCAAAGAAGGCTAAGGGAGGATTCCTTGAAACAACAGATTATATTCCGAGCTCAACCATTCTTGGTGGGGTAGCAAGGCAAATTATTATAGATAACTATTCAAGTGGTTTTGGGAACTGTTCAAAACTGAAGGGCCCTAATGATTCCCCCCAGTGTGAGAATTGCAGTGCTAAGGAAAAATGTGCCTACAACTATATATGGGTTGAGAAAAGGTTAAAGCTCAACTATTGTCTCCCCTCAAGCCAAAAAAATTTCGAGGATCCTCCTCCCATACCTAGTTTGCAGTCCCTCTTTAAATCGAGAGAAGATGAACTGTTCATAGACGGACTGTTACTCATGGCTCTCTATAGGATGTCCCTAAGAAAAGAAGCAAAAGAGGATATTCTTCTAAAGAAATTGGAAACCAAAGAGGGACCATGCAAGAAAAGTGACGCATCAGTTCGCATAGAAGAAAATGGTGCGATAGAAAGTTTGAAAATTACACTAAATGACGCACCTCACGTTGCCATAAATCCCCAACTTAAAACCTCGGAAACGGGATATTTGTACAGTTACACTATGCTCAGTAGGGGAACAAAACTTACAGGATTAGCTATGGGCGACGAAAAAATAATCGATGAGAACCTTAATAATTCAACAATATCAGTAGGAACGGGAAAATCTCGAGGAAATGGGATTGTTAAACTAACTGTCACTAAGAAACAATCTTTAGAGGAATATATTAAGATGAGAGGAAAGTTGATTAAAGAGGGCTTTGAGGAGATAGGAAAAAACATTAATGAATTTTTAGTGAAGCCAAAAGAAAATTTGCTTTTTGGAACCATAACCGGATTATCTCCCCTGCCCATCAAAAGTGGAAGTCAGCCACCTGAAAATGTCGCACAAAGAATAGACATACCAAGCAACCAGATAATTCACCTGTCATACAAGGTGGGAACTCACATCAGGTACGAGTTTAATGGTGGAGAAAATTTTGAACCAACATTCATTCTATCTCCCGTCATTAACCCAGGCTACGCGGGAGTCTTCTCCATAGAAGGAGATTTGGAAAAAGTTTCACTTAATCTGGCTAAACGCGAAGTCGATTTGACAAATTATCAACCATGGTTTGGTTGGATTACCATAAACCATCCAATCCACTATTTGAATGTTAGAAATCAAATCAAAGGGTGAATAAAATATGAAAGAGAAAGATACAACCGAATATGTGAAGGCCGCTGAGAATATTCTAAAAAACATCGAGGACCACATAATAGAAACTGAAGGGAGTAAGGAAGGAAAAGGAAACGTTACAATGGGCACTGTAAGGAAAGCGTTAGAGCTGGCTAAAACCACCAAAAGCTATCTAGAGTTTAAACTAAGGCTCGGCTACATGGTCGCAAGAAACATACCGTCAAAGGGAAGAAATACACCTCTTGAAAAATTTTATGAAAATCTCAAGAGAGAGTCCAAAGGAGACCTTGAGTATCTTAAGAATCTTATGGAGTATGTAGTTATGAGATTCACAGTTCTAGCTAAACTTGGAAGGGAGTAGTGGAGGTGAAATTTAGAGTTGAGCAGTGGCGAAATGAGTCTCCATAGTAGGCTTAAGAGAAGGATAGTCATCGACTGTATGATTGAAACTATGGAGCCTCTCCATGTAGGAAAAGGAAAAGAGACCCCGACTGTTTCAGAGGTCGACCTGCCGGTAATAGTTGACAGTAACAAAAATCCTATTATTCCGGGATCAAGTATAAGGGGAGTCCTAAGGGCTCATGTGACACGCCTATTGTCCTCCTTAGACGAAACAATCCTCCAACAAGAATTCAACGTTGTAAAAGTTAAAGCAACAGAAAAGGAAATAGACGAATTCCAAGCAGCGAGGTCTCAAGAAGAAAAAATGAAGCTATTCAGTGAAAAATTAGGCGTCATTGACAAATTGTTTGGGGCGTCTGGCTATGCTTCACCACTAAGAATGACTGATGCGAAGCCAACAAAAGGAATTGAACTAATCGAGCGAACCCACGTAAGAATTGATAACGATTTAGATAGAGCAGTAGAAGGTGGACTATTTGATGTTCAGTCTGTTCCCGAGGAGCAACAGTTTGAATTCAAAATTGTTTTCGACGAGTTGAATGACCATGTTACACTTGATGTAAGCAAAGTCTTCTACAAACTATTCCTGAATCAATTGGTGGATGGGCTTGAAATGTTTTTAGGCGGAATGAAGTCAAGAGGATACGGATTAAGCAAAATTAAAGCCAAACAGGTTTTGCTATATACCCCAAAACAATTAGCGTTGGGCGAAAAACCCCAACCCATTACCGACATAAGCGGATTTGTAAATGAAGCCCTAAAAGAGATGTAATAAACAAAGGATGGAGAGTGGCGGGATATAAATGAGCGAACCTAAATATTTTGGAAAATATGTACTCCTCAGTCAAATAGATGCTAAAATAATTGCAAAAACACCATTAAGAGTTGGAAAAGGTAAAGAAATGGCAGTTGTAGAGTCAGACCTACCAATAATAAAAAATTCTGACGAAGTGCCTATTATACCGGGTTCTTCTCTTAAAGGATTCTTTAGAGCAAACTCAGAAAGAATAATAGCCAACATCAAACCGATTACGGAGGCTGAACAATTAACTAAAAAGATATTTGGTTCCTCAGATAAGAAGGAGGAACCCGGCTCAGCGATATTCTTTTACGACCTCAAAGCCACCAACTATAAGCTCGAAAATAGAAAACACATCAAAATCAATCCACAGACTGGTGGTGTGGATAACCTATTTGAAGCTGAGTGCGTAATGGACGGCGCATCTTTTGAGGGACGTCTTGCAACAACGAGGAATCTTTCACCAGTATTTATTGGAATTTTGCAACCAGTAATTGAATTAGCTTCACTGGGCATCTGCCGCCTAGGAGGCTTCAAGAGCAGAGGCTATGGTTCAGTGGATATTAACATAAATAAGCTGACTCTGATTATACCTGGAAAATCCAAAGAAAAGCTAAAAGAGGGAGTGGAAATCCAACCAACAATAGGAACAGACAAACCCACACACATCAAAACAAAAAATGGTAACGAGGTAACACTCAAGGAAATAGATGAGGTGAGCTTTAAAGCAAAAATAGAGGAGGAAGCAGGCTATCTCGGGGCAAAGATAACAGTGGAAGATACCAAAGAGACTAGCAAACTATTCTCATCGCTGGCTAATCAGTTTCAGAAATACCTCATGGGAGAAAGCAAGTAGGAATGGGGGAAGATTGGTTTGAGCAGGCAAACACGTGGTTCAGGAGGCGCAGTCTCCTCTTACTATGACTTCATTAAGGTTGATTCAACTAGGAGAGATAAAATACCAGAACGATTGTTCACAGATAGGAGAAAACTTGGAAACATTTACCTATTGGAACTTCAATTCACTACCATTCGACCCATACATGTTAGTACGGGAATGAAGGAGCTCAAAGAAAATGGCGTACCTGAAATAATCATGGTACAATATCTAAATAATAAGGATGGTAAACCAACAATTCCCGGCTCCACGTTTAAAGGCTTGACATCAACAAACTATCTTGCCCTCACTGGCTCCATCGAACTTACATGCGAACTATTTGGTTCAGACAGGCATCCGGCAATCTCGAAGGTATTCTTTGAAGATGTTGTACCGCTTGAGAATGTAGAAACAAAATTGGTGAAGGTTAAAAGAGCATGGATGCCAAAAATAAGTGTTCAAAGAAGTGTTAAGGTATACACATCTAGGGCTCCTCCAACCGCAGACTATGGGCTAATGCAGTGCATCCCGGAGGGAACAGTGCTCTCGACAACAATACGTGGCGTTGCACTAAGAGATTTTGAATTGGGAGGATTACTGATGTCTCTAGGACTAAATATCAAAAATGATGAGGTTACCACAGGAGTAATTAAATTAGGCTACGGTAAACCCCAAGGATTCGGTCAGATTAAACTTAGCCCGGAAAAATCAAAACTTCTATTGGTGGAGTTAAAAGGACTCACAGGAGCCCCAAAGTTACAAGGAAGTCTAGAAAAAGCAGAAACTGTGGCCAATTATATTAAAAAATTCTTGGAAGAGATAAAAAAGAGGGAGCCTCAAAGGAATGCAGACCAAATATACCAAAAAATCTTCAAGGGGATCTAGAAAATGAAGGGAGAAGAGTTAAACGCCAAAAACGTAGATGAGACAATTAATAAGGCAAAAACTTTCCTAAATAAAGTCCCCAAATACTCATCCAACCCCGAAATACAAAAAAGAATAGTTCCCGTCACAGCAAACATGGCAAGAACCATCTGCTATAAAATTGCACACGACCAAGCATTTAGGAATCTGAAGAATTCTCCGATTAAACAGGAAATGAAAAAGCAAATAATCTCAGAGATGATAAATCAAAGAGTCTTCGAAAGGGTTAGGGATAAGAAGGAGCCTTTAAAAGTTGTGGAAAACCTATTACAGGGATTAATAAGTGAGCTCGACTCTCTAAATTGGTCCACTGAAAAATCCAAACTGTTTATAGAAGCACTGTGTATGATCTACGAAACTGAAGACAAAGGGATCAAGGTATTTTGAAGATAGTAAGCATTATAACAGTTGCCCAACAGTATACTTCCGATAAACTTAAGCAAGTTATGTCCCAAATTTTAGGGGGGTCCTCACAGAATTTTTCGTACTTGTTTCAATTAATCTCTGGAAAATTCATTAATCTAATGTCTAATCAGGATGCGTCTTCTATAACCTTCGATGAAGTTGTCAGATTAGTTAGTAAACTTGGAGCTGTTGAACTATTTATTTTAACCGATGAAGATGGATTATGGGCTAAAATTCCTAAAGAATCAAAAGGCGAAAGAAGAGAGGAATCAGATAAAAGTGTAGAGTTCTTAACCTTAGCTATTACAGAGATAAAACCTGAGAATCTTGTAATTATGGATACCAAAAAGATTATCCTTAGATGTAAATTGGATAATAAAGAAATGTTAGATTATTACACTCATATTGTTAAGGAGTTGAAAGAGGCAAACATTCATTATTACTGTAATAAATGGTGTAATTATCTAGAATATAAAAACAAGGTAAGTGGAATTAATAAAGAAATCAAAATTGAAGCGCCGACCTTAAAGAAGTTAGTTC
>CAZECW010000109.1:0-3607 GCA_964510585.1 uncultured archaeon
CGGCTTCCACGTGCTTGCGCCCTATCCGGGTACTGAGGTTAGGGAGAGGGCTGAGGAGCTGGGGCTAAAAATTCTGCATAATGACTGGTTGAGGTATGATGCCAACCAGGCGGTTTCAGAAACAAAAGACGTCAGCGCCGACTACATAAATAAAGTGGCTAAAGATTTTTACCAATCGCTGGAAAAATCCATAAAGGCCATAGAGGAAATTCTAGATAGAGGTGAAGAACCCAGCAATAACGTGTTTACCAAAAAGGACATTGAGGACGTAAAACTTAGAAAAAAGAGAAAACTAATTTGGTACATACTGAAACACGACTACCTAGAGAGAAAGGGTAGCTTTAATGAAAACGGAGACCCTGTTGAGCTCCTAGCAGAGAAACTTCACAAAATCAAGTACGTTTCATCCATAATAAAAAAGGAAAGAATTGCTGAGGAAATTAAAGGCCTTCTTCAGGAAGGAGACATAAACTACGCACGGAACGAAAATGGAGTAACATGGTACTGGGCCAAAGTAGGCGAACAATCAACAGTAAAAGAAAAATTTAGAGAACCCTCAAAAAGCCCAGCCACCGTATAGAGCATAGGCGTTCATAGGAAAAGTTTATCTCCTTCTACCATGCTTCAATAATATCAATTAGATAACTTGGAAGCAAATCCCACAGACTGCTGTGTGTTGTCTCGGTGGTTATTTCTATGAAGGTACTTCTCATAAATATTCCGTACCCCTTTAATGAGGGGCCGACTCCCCCACTAGGACTCTGCTACCTTGCAGCTGTTCTTGAGAGGGAAGGATTCGAAGTACAAATCCTTGATCTTCTCGTTTCAAGATTCTCAATAAAAAAAATCGCTGACAAGATGAAAGAGTATAAACCAGATCTGGTTGGCGCGGGGCCAATCACTATAAGTTATCCCAACGCTCTCCGTGCACTTGAAGTTTGCAAGAAGTTTGGGGCCACAACAGTCATGGGCGGGTGCCACGTCACCTTCTATGACCGTGAGGCTCTAATGGAAGCACCCTATCTTGACATAGTGGTGAGAGGAGAGGGCGAGTACACTTTACTGGACATTGTGAAGGGAAGAGACCTAAGAAGCATTGATGGAATAACTTATAGGGAAGACGGCCAAATCATACAGAACCCCCCTAGGAAATTTATTGAGAACCTAGATGAGCTTCCCTTCCCGGCGAAACATCTACTTCCCCTATCCAAGTACAGGGCCTACAAAACCGGCTGTGCAATGATGACTGGTAGGGGTTGCCCATACAGCTGTACTTTCTGTGTGGGTGGCAAAATGGTTGGCAAAAAGCCCAGATTTAGAGACATAAAGCTGTGTGTTGATGAACTTGAGGAAATAGTCTTCGACTACGGATTTGACCTAGTTAACGTAGTGGACGATCTTCTGACGATTAATCATAAGAGGGTTTTTGCCTTCTGCGACGAAATAATAAGCAGAGGAATAAAGGTCAAATGGACGGCTTTCTCAAGAGTGGATACAGTTACAAAGGAGCTCCTGAGCAAAATGAAGGAGGCGGGCTGTATTTTCATCCTTTATGGTGTTGAGAGCGGCAACCAGAGAATACTGGATTTGGCCAAGAAGAGAACCACCCTTGAAAAAATAAGGAGGGGTGTTGCCATTTCAAACGAAGTGGGAATATGCACCCTCTCCTCCTTCATACTGGGCCTCCCAGGCGAAACAAAGGAAACAATTAGAGAATCTCTGGAGTTCGGCAAATCCTTGGGTAACTGGTACGGCTTCCATATTTTAACCCCCTATCCCGGCACTGAAATTAGGGAGAGGGCAAATGAGCTGGGATTAAAGATTCTGCACAACGATTGGTCGAGGTACGACGCCAACCAAGCCATCACCGAAACAGAAGAAGTGAGCGCCGAATATATAAACAAGTTTGCCAAAGATTTCTATGAATCTTTACAAGCGGCCATAATTCAGAAGGAAGAAGAACATAAAAGGCAGGGAACACTTACCCCCGAGGAGAAGGAACTAATAGAGCTCAGAGAGAGAAGAAAATTCACATGGCACATACTGAAAAGAGATTACATTGAGAGACACGGCAATTTCACAGGTGTAGGAGACCCCATCGATCTCCTTGCGGGTGAAATCCAAAAAATCCAGCCTATTTCGTCTTTTATGACTAAGGAACGCATTGCTCAGGAAATAAGAAAAATGGTTGAGGAGGGCATCCTTAAATATAAAAGAAGCGATAACTCTGTGACTTGGCAGTGGACTGATCTAAGTGGGCGAGGGAGGCATCGCGAAGTAACGGTTCATACCACACATTAGTTCCAACAATAATCAGACTTTGGAAGTTTAATAGTTGGTGTATTAATATTCTAAAATACGTAAATTTTATTTTATGGATAGCATTCTAGTAGTATAATCTTGTTGAAATGTTGAGGTAACTAGTTATGAGGACTCTTTTGATTAATGTTCCCTACCCCTTCGAGGAGTGGCCCACCCTACCTCTGGGGCTAACTTACCTAGCAGCGGTGCTCCAAAAAAACGGTTATGAAGTCCAGATTTTGGACATGTTGGTTTCAAGATTTTCATTAAAGAAGATTAAGGAGAAAATCTTGGAGTTCAAACCAGACATTTGTGGCGCTGGGCCGGTTACCATGAATTATCCTCTTGCTCTGCGGGCCATTAAATTGTGTAAAGAGATGGGAACCCTAACGGTAATGGGTGGGCCTCATGTTACTTTCTATGACCGTGAGGCTCTAATGGAGGCACCCTATCTTGACATAGTGGTGAGAGGAGAGGGTGAGTACACTTTACTAGACATTGTGAAGGGCAGAGACCTAAAAGACGTTGATGGGATAACGTATCGGGAAGATGGACAAATTGTCAGGAATCCAGATAGGAAGCTTATTGAGAACTTAGACGAATTACCTTTCCCGGCGAGGACTCTTACACCCATATCGAAATACAGAGCCTTTAAAGCTGGCTGTGATATGATTACTGGTCGAGGTTGTCCATATAGTTGCACTTTTTGTGTCGGTCACAAAATGGTCGGCAGAAAACCAAGGTTTAGAGAAATTAAACTTTGTGTCGACGAGTTTGAAGAAATAGTGTATGATTATGGTTTTAAGAGAATCAACATAGTAGACGATCTTTTTACGATTAATCATAAGAGGGTTTTTGCCTTCTGCGACGAGATAATAAGCAGGGGAATCAAAATTCCATGGACTGCTTTTTCAAGGGTGGACACAGTTACGAAGGAGCTCCTGAACAAAATGAAGGAGGCGGGCTGCGTTTTAATTCTCTATGGTGTTGAGAGCGGCAACCAAAGGATTCTTGATTTGGCTAGGAAGAGAATAACCTTGGAGAAAATAAGGAGGGGTATCGCTATAACAAGGGAGGTTGGGATAGATATTCTCTCTTCATTTATAATGGGGCTTCCGGGCGAAACAAAGGAAACAATCAGGGAGTCCCTTGAGTTCGGCAAATCCTTGGGCAACTGGTACGGCTTCCACGTGCTTGCGCCCTATCCGGGTACTGAGGTTAGGGAGAGGGCTGAGGAGCTGGGGCTAAAAATTCTGCATAATGACTGGTTGAGGTATGATGCCAACCAGGCGGTTTCAGAAACAAA
>CAZECW010000110.1:0-10986 GCA_964510585.1 uncultured archaeon
CTATGATAGATACCCTACTCTGGAACACAATAGCAGCAGACAGAGAAACACAAAAAACAATGGAGCAAAAATATGAACCCCCAACATTCAAAACAGCCAAAGAACCCGAAAAATACGAAAAAAACATAGTCAAAATCGAAAAGAAGGAAACCCCAGGACCCCAAAAATGGCACCCAACCTAACTCAACAAAGCAACCAAAGCACCCTGAAAAATTTTTGAACCCCCTCTATTTTTAGGGCAACAGACGCTAAGAGAGACGCAAATGTTTACACAGCCAATACTAGGCAAAAATGGAAAACATACATTCTTAGAGGTTAATACTTCTAACTTTTTATCGCTGCAGTCACCTTATTCTATTCCACGAAATCCATTCGGGAATAATACTGACGAGCAAAAACACTAACCATAATAAGAGCCCCTCAAGCAGTTCAAAAATACCCGCAAAACACAACAATGTAAACAGGATCAAGGTCGAGGAGCCCACCACATAAAATATTAAAAAGAAGTAGGGAGCGAATTTCTCTGCGCTAGTGCCACTTCTGACAATCTGCCCCAGTCTTTTCTTAGCCTCCCCAAAAGTCTGGTAACGATTAGAAGGCATGGTGAATAAAGGAGCCACCCAGAAACTTCCATCCCTAGCAAGCCGCACGAATATCCAGTAATAAGCACCAACAACTGCATAAACAATCCATAAGAACATCACAGGTACCAAATCAGGAACCAGCCCAAAAATATTAACAACCCGAACAGCATAATGCTACCCAATTCCACCCCAACAAAAAAATCTGAAACCACCAGAAATAAAATCATATTCTCTGAATTCAAAAAAGATATATTTCAGAAATGTTGGAAAAACCGAACCACAGTAAACCAACCAAAAAAGAAACATCATCATAAATAATACCACAGTGAGCCACTTCCACGCCTTTTGTAAATCCGAATCCTCACTAGGAAGCAACACAATCCATCTCCCTCAACCTCTCCACAACTTAAAAAAACAAGCACACTACCATAAACATTTTCTACCACCGAACCAAAATTAAAAGGCAACAAACGGGTCAAAAAAGGGTGGAAAATTCCATAAAAGAATTAATTTCGAATCCAAACATTTTGAATTCCCAGAAGAAGAGACTGAAATTGGATTAAGTGTGAAGCAAACAAGGACCAGCGGCAAATTGGAACTGCAAGTTTCCCCCCGATTTTTCTTCAGTTAGCTAAAGACCAATCGGGTTTTTTGAGGTTAGATTTTTATATAGAGTTAGATAACGTTTCAATGTAACGGCATTTACGTTTTCTTGGAGGTGCCAACAATTAAAGAACTAATAAGTAGGGAAAAAGGCAAAAAAGTTGTGATGCTTGGAAACGAAGCCATGGCTCGAGGCGCACTGGAAGCCGGAATCGGATTCGCAAGCACCTATCCCGGAACACCAGCCAGCGAAGTAGGGGACAGCATAGCCCAAATAGCCGAACAAATACCAGGACTAACCTTCCAGTACTCAACCAACGAGTACGTAGCTCTAGAAAACGCCATAGGAGCCAGCTGGAGCGGAGTACGAGCACTATGCGCCATGAAAATGGTTGGCATGAATGTTGCTGCCGATCCTTTGTTTACTCTTGCGTATAGCGGTGTTACACCCACTGGCGGTCTCGTTATCATTAATGGTGGAGATCCAGCTGCATTGTCAAGTACTAATGAGCAGGATAATCGGTACTATGGTTTGCATGCCCGCATTCCTGTAGTGGAGCCAGCGAGTGTACAGGAGAGCAAGGACTTTGTCGTTGAGGCTTTCAATATCTCTGAGAAATTTGATGTACCTGTCATTGTAAATAGTACGGCGAGGGCTTGCCACGCTGTGGGTGTAGTGGAGCTTGGTGAACTCAGAGATCCCCCAAAGGAAGGCCGTTTTGTTAAAAACTGGCCCAAGTACTATAATACTTTGGTTCTTGCGGTTATGAATCATCAAAAACTGATTAACAATCAGAACAAGATGATAAATGAGTATGCTCCAGTAACCAAACTGAACACCATAATGCCCGGCGACTCTAAAACGGGAATCATAACTTCAGGTATGTCATACAATTACACTTTGGAGGCCTTGGACATTCTTGGGATATACGATGTTCCTATTCTGAAGCTTGGTTTAGTTTACCCTCTTTCACCAAAGCAAATCACGGATTTTGCCTCAAAACTGGAGCAGATCATTATTATGGAGGAACTAGACCCCTTCCTGGAGGGGGAGGTGAAAAAGATAGCTTATGATCAGGGGCTGGAAATCCCCATAAAGGGTAAGGAGCTTTTCCCAGCAACAGGTGAACTGAACACTGATATTGCAGTGCAGGCTTATGCTAAGGTGTTCGGAAAAATTCCACCCGTAGACATGAACGAAGTAAACCTGAAGGTGCTGGGTGCTTCAGCCATACTGCCTATGAGAACTCCTACCATGTGTCCAGGCTGTCCCCATAGGGCAACTTATTATGCAATTAAGAAGGCCATCGAAGGAAAGAATTACGACATAGTTTGGGCTAACGACATTGGCTGCTACGCGACAGGAGCTCTACCGCCATTCCAGATGGGTGACTTCATGACCTGTATGTCTGCAGGTGAGAGCATCGCGGCAGGTATGAGTTATAAGGCGAAGAGTCAAAAGATGGTAGCTTTTATCGGCGACTCAACCTTTCTACACACTGGCATACCTGGTCTGCTAAACGCGGTGTGGAATGATGCAGACCTTCTCCTTGTAATAATGGACAACCGTTGGACTGCCATGACCGGACATCAACCCACCCCTGCAACCGGTATTAATTGGTCAGGGAAACAAGCTAAGGCTGTGAACATTAGAGACATAGTGTCTGCGCTGGGTGTGGACTATGTTCGTGTTGCTGATCCCTTCAACGTTAAGAACACAATTGCCATATTTGAGGATGCACTGAAGAGAACCGGTGTGCGTGTAGTCATCTCCCAGCAGGAATGCCTTCTTGAAGCTAGGAGGCGCGACAGAGCCATCATAGAGGAAAAGAGAGAGAAGGGTATAAGGCAATATATCGACGTCAACGAGGATGCATGCATATTCTGCGAGGAGTGCATCAAAGAATTCGGCTGCCCAGCTTTGACCGTAACTGAGTTTGAGGGCGAAAAGGTTTCCCACATAGACCTGTCAAGATGCGTAGAGTGCATGGTGTGCAAACAGCTCTGCAAAGGCTGTGCAATAACTGTCACAAAAGTCTGGCCCGGAACAACCATTCTGGAGGAAGGTAAGAGGTGAAAAAGGTCAACGTCTACATTTGTGGGGTTGGCGGACAGGGCACAATGACTTTGGGGCAGCTTTTGAAGGAGGCCGGTCTTGTTGATGGTTTGGTGGTCACTGGCACTGAGTCTCGTGGTGCTTCGCAGCGTGAGGGTGCGGTGGATAGCCATGTGAGGTTCGCTGTTTTGGAGAAGGGTGAGAAGTTTGATGAGCGTAAGAGCATTCATTCTCCCCTCATTCCTATCCGGCAGGCTCAACTGTATTTGAGTATGGAGATGGCTGAGACTCTGCGGAACATCAAGTACGTTGCAGAGGACGGCATAATCATCATGAATAATTACGAGATTTGGCCTCCTCAGGTTAGGACTGGTGAGATGCCCTACCCACCGCTGGATAAAGTTGTGGAGAACCTGAAACAATTCAGTAAAAATGTGTACGTGGTTAACGCAAATAAGCTGTCCGAGGAGAAGTACGGTGATTATTCGGGGGTTAACATGATTTTTCTGGGCATAGCTATGGCCACGGGTAAGATTCCCGTTAGGGTTGAGACTTTGGAGAAAGTTATCCGGGAGCGTATGTGGAATCCGGAGAAAAGCATTGAACAGTTCAGATTTGGCCTAGAGGAAGGAAAAAAGATTCTAGCAGCGGGACCAGCATAACCTACTCTTATAGGGTGGGCACTTTTTCCAATCCCACTTTTAAACATTTTTAATTTTTTAATTATTGTCCTTTTAGGGGAAGAACCCAATTTTTGTTTAGTGTAAAATTCATTTTCCCAGATTTTTGGTGTAGCCTGGTTTGTAGATTATTTTTGGAAGACCTGCGGGGGCCATCATGTTTCCTTGCGTGTCGCGTATTTCGGCCGAGTGACTTTTGAAATTTTTCAGTCTTCGCGCATTATTCGTTTACTGGAATTTTTTCTCGTTTTTGTAGTGGATTAACTCAGATAATGAAAAAAAGATGAATCTGAATAAAATCTGGATAAATTGAGGAAATTTAAATATTCTCATGTGGTTAGTATTTTACAGGTGGTTCCAGTTATCTCAAGATTTAATAAATGTTATAAGGGAAGTCACTATGCGGGACAATGTTGACGAAGCTTTTTTGGGGGAATATTTTATTCATAGAATTTCTGAGTGTGTGGCTGGTGTTAAAAGGTTCGAGGAGAAGTACGGTATGTTATTTGAGGAGTATGAAGAGAGGGCTTGGTTTAGACATTAGTCTGTCACACGAACATGAAATGGATTATGCCATGTGGGGGCAATGCTGGACGAATTGGAAGAGTTGGAAAAACGGTTAGGGCAACTAAAATGGAAATCAGAGAATTCATAGATAGCATACTGGGAACAGCGAGAAGTTTCCATGGATAAGGCGCGTAGAAGTCAACTCCACGATAGCCTACGCGTGAATCCGGCTCTGGCTCAACAGCTCTTACGTGGATGTATTTTATCGCAGAAAAACCCAAAATATCTCCTACTTCTACATCGAGAAGGGGAAAGAGTTTTTGGAGCAAACAATATGAAAATAGGTTGGCATCTTCACCCCTATGGGAAGCTGACAAACACCTGCTGATAAAACAGATAAGTTTTAAAAATTTATGAAAATTCTCGAAAAGGAACTTAGAAGCAGAGGTAAACTCAAAATATAAAAAACAATTTTCTCGAATGTTTTAGATGGTAACTAGAAACGTAGATGGTAACTAGAAACGTTGATTCTTGAAATTGTGTATATAGCCAGTACAAACATGTTCTATTTTTTAAATTGTATTTCTCCCAGATAATTCTGGGGATGAACAAAAGTTTGTGATTGTCAAACTATATAAAAACTCCTTTGAACATCGGGAGCGCTTTTTTATGTAAAACAGTATTTTGTCTCTTTGTATTGTTTTTTGAGTTGGATTACTTCTTCTTTTATTTTTTCGGGGTTTTCGTGCTTTATGACTATGCGGGTTATTAGGTTGGCGATGTGTTCCATTTCGCTTTCCTTCATTCCTATTCTGGTGCATTCTTGAACTCCGAGTCTGATGCCTGAGGGATTTTCTGTGTTTTCGTCTTTGTCCCAGGGTAGGAGGTTTTTGTTGCAGATTATGTTTGCTTTTTCCAGTGTTTCGGCTACTTTTCTTCCTCCTCCTTGGTTTCTTACATCTATTGCTATTTGGTGGGATTCTGTGAAGCCCTTGTGTTCGCAGAGGACTTGGAAGCCTTTTTCGTGGAGGCTGCTGGCTAGTTTCTTGGAGTTTTTCTGCATTTGTTCTGCGTATTTTTCTCCAAACTCCATAGCTTCAATCAGGGTTACTGCTAAGGAGGGAAGTCGGTAAAGGTGGTGGTTTGAAACTACCCCAGGCAGGATTGCCTGAGCCACCCTCTTTGATATCTTCTCATTGTTGGTGTAAACTATGCCGCCTTGAGGACCAGGGAAGGTTTTGTGGCTGGATGTGGCGACCACATCGGCTCCTTCTGTTAGGGGATCTTGGAATCTTTTCCCGGCGATGAGGCCCAAAACGTGGGATGCGTCGTACAGGATTTTGGCGTCGTCTAATATTTCTTTGATTTCTTTTATGGGGTGGGGGAATAGGTATAGGCTTCCTCCTAGAACTACTAGTTTGATTTTTTCTCTCTTTGTTATGAGTCTTAATTTTTCCACATCTATGTTCATTTCTTTGTGGTCAAATGGCATGTTTAGGGTTTTTAATCCTCTTACTCCTGCGGCTCCCAATGGGGAGTGGCTGATGTGTCCTCCGTCAGAGACTCGGAGGTTGGCTATTTGGTCTCCGGGTTGGGTTAGGGCGGAGAAAACGCATAGGTTGGCTACAGAGCCGGAGATGGGGCGGGGGTCAAAATATTTGCATCGGAAGAGTTTCTTGCCCAAATCTGTTACTAGGGTTTCTATTTCGTCGACGTATTTTGTTCCTTGATAGTATCTTTTGTAGGGTAGGCCTTCGGCGTATCGGTGCATCATGTCTGAGTTGAAAACTTTGATGGCTAGTGGACTCATTATGTTCTCACTGGCTATCAGGTTTAGGCACTCTTCTCTCCTCCAAGTGTTGTGTTTCTCAACCAGCTCAAGGGTTCTTTGAAGTTCGGGCTTCATATTTTACTTCCCCAAATGAGAGAATGGAATGGTGAGATTAAAAGAGATGGAGGATTTAAAATTTATCTCCTCTAACTTGCCAACATCCTGCCTTAAATATTATTCGTGTTTGTGCAACAGCAGATTTGTAGATTGCGGCAACAAAAAACTTACTGGAGGAAGAGAGTATAAGAGAGGTAATGTTCTGCCTTGTGCGAAGATTACTTGGCTTTGGGCACAGGATGGAAGAAGCCTATTGTTAATAGATTTAGAGGTGTCCCAAAAGTTTGTTAAAATCGAAAGAAGAATAAAAACTGATACTCGGATACTGATTATCGTTTTCATAATTGTATAACTAGAGCATTGCATGGCTGCTAGCATTGAGTATTGGGAGAGAATAATTGGGAATTTTAAGAGTTTTTCTAATCAATTTTTAGTCTGCTTCTTGAATAGTTTATTTGGAGTATGATTACTTCCCGGGACGAAATGTTGGGAAACGTTTTATTAAAAATGGTTTCTGGAAGTTTTAGTTGGTTACTTCTACCACTAGGTTCACGTTGTACGCGTTGAAGTGGCCGCAGTTTTTGCAAATGTATCCTCTTGTGTAGCATTCTTCACATTCACAACTTAAATTGTTGAATGCTCCACATTTTTCGCAGAACGCGTAGACTGTTTTCAATCGCTATCCGCCTTAAATTTTCGAATAGGGTGTGGGCTTATTTTGCCTCGTTATAATTGTATTAAGAGAATCGAATAGGGTATATAAAATTATCTTATATTTTTTATTGATTTTTTAAGAAAACTCATAATAAAGCATAAACATTATTCAAAAATAAACAATATTTATAGGTCATTGAAGCTTCAAAAGAAAAACAATAAAACAAGCACAATTAGAAACAACTAAAAAGTGCAACGGGTCATTTCAGTTTGCGATCCGCAATCTAAATTAACTTTTGTGAGCCAATGAGCAAGAATTTAGAAAACGTTTTTGTATGTGTAGGAGCTAATGAGAGGATGATTAATTTTTTGGAGTTCCACTTAATCATAGTTGTTGGTGTTTGTGTTGAGGGAAAGAAAATTGGAGCCTTTTGGAATTGAGCGTTGGTTCACAAAGTATGAATTGACCGTGGAAATCAACATTGCTGAGAGTGGAATTCAGCCCTTCACCCTTTCTGAGATTCTGGCCATGGCGGATGAGGACTTTTCGGAGATAAAGCTAGGGTATATTGAGAGTGGTGGTTCAAGAGAGTTGAGAGAATTAGTCAGCCTAACATATAAGGAAAAGAACTGGGAGAATGTGTTGGTCACTATTGGGGGGCTGGAAGCTAACTTCCTAGTATTCGGTGTCCTTGTTCAGGAGGGCGATGAAGTGGTGGTTGAGTTCCCGAATTATCAGCAGTTGTATTCGGTTCCCAAATTTTTTGGAGCTAAGATTATTCCTTGGATATTAAGAGAAGAGAAAGAGTATGTGCCTGATATTGAGCAGTTAAAAGAGTTGGTCTCCCCAAGAACTAAGATGATTGTGATAAATCATCCCCACAATCCCACAGGTTCCATAATTGATAATAAAGCGTTGAGGGAGATTTGTGAAATCGCCCAAGAAAACGGCGCTTATGTACTATCAGACGAAGTATACTTAGATCTCAAACTTGAGGGACATACTTTAGATGCTGCCTGCGATGTAAGCAGTAATGCGATTAGCGTGCAGAGTATGTCTAAATCTTATGGTTTGCCGGGAAGCAGAATAGGTTGGATCACCGCCTCCAAAGAAATAATCGAAAAGTGTAACGAGTTTAGGGAGTACGTCACCTTGTGCAGTAATGTTTTGGGGGAAAAATTGGCCATCATTGCCCTAAAGAATAGAGAAAAAATAATGGAGCGAAATCGGCGCATCATAAAAACAAATTTTGAAATAGTTAAAAACTGGATAAAAAGGCATGACGAGCTAAGATGGGTGGTTCCCAGAGGCGGCGTGGTGGCTTTTCCCAGATACAACCTCCCCCTAGACTCAACTACGCTATGCAGCAGACTGGCAGAAGAAGAGAAAGTCTTGATTATTCCCGGAACACTCTTCGGAGATCAAGACACTGAACACCACTTCCGCATAGGCTTCGGATACGAAACCGAGAAATTGATAAAGGGAATAGAAAGAATTGACCGCTTCCTCGAAAAAATAAAGTGAAACTCTTCAAACAAAACAAGGAAGAGAAGAATATTTCTCAGTTTTACGGTTAGCTTTCGCTTCCATGCATTTCATAAAAAGTGGTGCAAACATTTTTCAGTTGAAACAAAAATCATGTGTAAATTTCCAGGACTGCAAAGGTAAACATTTAGAATGGAATTAGAAGATTTTTCCTTTATATAGGCTTGTTGAGGGGCAGGCTACACATTTTTCTTCTTGGTACTTTACACAGTTTTTACAGTCCACACCGCAGGGAGGTTTCACATATTCTCTCCTTGAGCCTATATTCAAATCGATGTAGGGGTCGTAGTAAAATTCTGCTACGGGGTAAAAGTCTGATCTGCGAATGCCCTTTTGGTTTCTCAGTGAGCACTTACCCATAGATATGCATTCCAGTGTGCTTTGATCTTCTGCGACTACTATTGCTATCAGGTTATATCCGCCCATGGACTTGAACATTTTCACTATTCGGGGACATTTTTGAAATTTTTCTATGATTTTCCTCATATCTTCTTCAGTCTCAATTTCAAGAAAAACTAGAGCTGGATAAAGGTTCATTAGGGAAGCATTCAGTAATGCCTTGTTTTTAATTACTCCGCTTTCGGTTAACTTGTCAAGCCTTTTTTTAACACCCATACTGGTGTACCCAATCTTTTTGCTTATCTCCTGAAGGGTAACTCTACCATTAATGCAAAGTTGTTCAATTATTTTTTTGTCAACATCATCCATTTTCCATCCCTGCTTAAACTAGTAGCCTCAGCTCACTCTCAACATTCAACTGTTAAATAGTATGTGTAGCTTAATCTTATGGAGGCAGATTTTCCACCTCTCTTTTTAACTCATCAATTTTTTTACTTAAAAACTCTATTGCTTTTTCATTATTTACAAATTGTACAGGGTTTGAGCAAACTGGACACTTAAACCGGTATTCTACTGCTTCGTCGAAGGTGAGGTGAGGACAATTCTTGTTGCCGCAGTGGTAGAAAACATTTTCTCTTTCGTATTCTAGTCTCTGCTTTAACTTGTCAATCACAAGCTTAGCCTTTTTCTTGTAGGTTTGAATGTTGGATTTTACCGGTAACAGCCTCCAAAGGTGTACAAAGTAGCTTGTTTTAGTATCCCGAACTCTGCGGTAGGTTGCAATACGCGCATCATAAAGTTTGTAAAGCGCTCTTCTCACACAATTAACACTCATATTCGCCTTAGACGCTATCTCCTCGTCGGTAGACTCACTGTCAACTGATAGATGCCGCAGGACTCTGAACATGTCCTCGTCGAAATCCTCCCCAATAATTGTCTCATAGAGGACACCAACAGTTTCATTCTCAACACTTGAAGCCATCACAATGTGCCCTCCTTTTTTCAGAACCCTCTAATGTTTTTATTTCACCTTGTTTATACACAATTTTTAATCTCGTCTAATATATTTAAAAAATAAACATTTATTATTCTTTGTGGTTAAAATATAAACAATTATGAGCAGAAATATTTACATTGTAAATTCACGTTAGCAAGTTCATCAAAAACTTTAAATAGTCTAATAACTATGTACGCTTGTACAAAAATAATTTTGTGCATATGCACAAAACTTCTTAAAATAGAATGGAGATGAATTCCGTGGGGTTTAGAGGTCGAAGAAGAAACCCAGCCTGTTGGCGTAATGCACCAACAATAACAGCAACCCCTGTTGGCATCGGAAATCCAAACGTCAGAACCGTTCAGAGCCCTCCCATAACTCCAATTCCAGCGGGTTACAGGTATGTTGGACGCTGCCGATGCGGTTACGGTCCAAACGCTTACTATCAAGCCCCAGATGGAAGTGTGGTTCCCGCCTACCAAATTTTTGGTGGAAGAATCGCACCGCCTCAAAGAGGTTCACCCACTGTTCCAAACAGCGCCATAGTAGATCAGGAGGAGAAGGCGCTGAAACAGCGATTAGAAAGCCTACAAGAAGAGATAGCAGAGGTTACAAACAAATTAGAGGAGTTGGAGGGTAAAAAGAAACGATTTCCCTTCAGATGGTTGAAAAAATAGAATCTGAGGGTTATTTTAAAAAGTTAGGAGGATGCATTAATAATGCCTAAAATAGCTGTTAGTTCTCAAACACCTAATGGATTAGACGCCATAACTGACGCACGTTTTGGCAGATGCCCATTTTTCATCATCGTAGATCTAGACGGAAAAAAAATCAAAAATGTACAATCTGTGGAGAATCCAGCCGTAAGCGCTTTTGGTGGGGCGGGTATCCAAGCCGCTCAATTTATGGCGAACAATAAAGTGAATGCAGTCATCTCTGGAAACTATGGACCCAATGCTTTCAACGCCCTAGCAAGTCTTGGAATACAGGTTTACACGGGACCGGTAGGAGTAACGGTGCGAGAAGCTATCGAGGAATATATTTCAGGACGCCTAACCGAAGTTTCTGAGGCAACAGGTCCAGCCCACATGGGAATGGGAAGAGGCATGGGTATGGGAAGAGGTAAGGGTAT
>CAZECW010000111.1:0-8960 GCA_964510585.1 uncultured archaeon
TATATGACATCAACTTCAAAAACCTTATTAAAAAGAGTATTGTAAATGAGATGTGGTGAAGTAATTGTTTTTTCTTCGTAAGGACAAGTTTTCGGGGATGGGTTTAAGTCCTACATTCATTCAGCTTCTCGGCTTGGAAACTTTTATGGCAGTGTATGCGGTGAAGAGAAGGTCGTGTGCGTTGAGTGAGGTTGAGAATGAGCTTATGGGGCTGGTGTCGAAGTCTTCGATGCGGGAGGTACTGAACTTTTTTAGGGAGATGGAGGAAAGGGGCTACATTGAGATAGAAGAGGTTGAAACCGCTGGGAAAAAGGATTTCCTTTTAAAGCCCACAGACGAATTCTTAAAGGAGTTTAACATAAGCAATCTCCTTCTGGACCGAATAGCAATGATTAAAGATTTGGTGGATAGTGCTCTCCCGGTGTCGTTTGAAACTGGAATTTTTGAAGAAACTGCTCCGGGTAGGATTTATAACTTGATGGTTTCTGTTGTTAGAGGTCGTCTGTCGGAGGGCGTTGAGATAGGAGTTATAAGCAGGCTGTTGGAGGAAGTTGAGGACTACGCTACAGAGGAGGATTCCGGGTTTATAATATGTTCATTAATTGTGCTGTTAACTGTTCTACTAGGGGTGAGGGATCCGAGGATTAGGGGTGCATTGAATATGTTGGAAAAGTTTGAGGAGCAGAGGATGAGTGCTGATAGTAGTCTCTTTTGGTCAAAGGTTATGATGCACGTTGCTGAGGCGAATATACTTTATGGTAGGAGTATACGTAGGGCTGAGAGGATATTCAGGAAATTGGAGGAGTACCCTAATTTTCCAATGGAAAATATGCTTCTTCTTAGGGCAAAGATAGCGTCTCTAAAAATGCTAATCAGCGTCGACTCATGTATGGAAATGTTCCGGGAGATAGTGCAGGAAATAAAGGAGAACTATCCAAGTTATGGTAAAGGCCCATACATTAAAGAGAGGGGAGAACTTCTTTTAACAGTGCTTGAGAGGATTGGTGATTGTATGAAGATGGAGGGGGGTCTTCGGCTGAAAACACTCTACTTCGACCTTTTCAACTTTCTGAAAAGTCGGCTTAGGGGCGAAGACCTCTCCACTCTATACTACTCACTTGGAAGTTTACTCAGCGCCAATAGATATACTCTCTCAAATCCAGAGCTCATTGAGACAGTTTTAGACTTTTGGGAAAAAGAATTTGACAGTGCAGTGAAGGGTAAACATCTTAAACTTGATAAGCTTAAGCCTATGTCAGAATTTATGGTTCATGCTATGCGGTTGTACTCAGAGATAAAACCGGATATAATTGAATCGATGCTCAAAATAGATGTCACAGACTTCGGACTGGACATTGGTTATTCTTCAGATATTTTTGAGGAAGTAATTATTAGCCTGTGGAGTCGGAATAGGAAAGTAAACCTTGACAAACTATTTATGCTACTAGACCTGGCTGGTAGCGGGCCGAAAAGGTCTCGGGGTAAGGGTAAAGGTTGGCATCCGTCTGAAGAAGTAGTGTCTAGACTCAAAGACGTAATATGGGTTTGTAGTGTGACGGGGAATATGGATGTTCTTGAGAAAATGGAGGAAAAAATAGGAAGCTACCCAACATCATTAGAGAAACTAGATCTACTAGCTGAAATTCTGTATGCCTATGCGTTGCAGGGAGGAAAATATGAAAAGGGTGTCCTAGAAGTTGTGGAATCTGCTAAGGAAATAGTAAGAAAACTTAAAGTGCCCTATTTTCCTGACGAACTCAATCCTCAACAATTCGACGAAATAACAAAGATTACCGTGATAGTGGATACTCTGGGAAAAATCTTAGCCGCAACTATGAGCCCAGACTTAGTGGAACCCATAGTTGAACTGTGCTCAGAACTTCCGCCATACTACGACTATTTTAGCATTAGAAACCTCCTAGAAGCAATGATTTGGCAGATAAAATCAACAAAACTAGGAATAGAACTCAGCAGATGCAGAGAATATAACTAGCCAACAAGGATAACTTGGGCTAGGCAATAGACCAAGCAAATCGAAAGATGCAGAGAATATAACTAGCCAACAAGGGGAGAAAAATAAAAACGAATTGTAAGAAACACCAAAAACAACAATCCCCCAATCAACTAAAACCATACCATAAAAAGATATGTTCAAACCGATATTTCGCAGATTCTGTGAATCTATTTGGTTAGTTGTGCTCCTCTTAGTGTATTTCAACGTTTCTGTTGCATTTTCACAGAGTTTAAATGAGAACCCTTCCAAAAAGAGATGAGGATTAAAGAAGCTTCGCATTTCCACTAAAGGATTCTCAAATCCGCGAAAAATGTTTTTTAATGGACTGCGGACGTTTAAAAAAGTTATATAGGATTTCCCCTTAAAAAAAGAAAGGCAGATATCTATTTTTAGTGTGTTCTTTGGATGGAAGCCAATATGTGCTGGGGGCATCTCAGGTGTGGTATGAAAACATTTTTTTATGGTAATGCTCATTAAAGTTTTGGAAACTAATTTCGTGATTGTTGCAATTTGGTGTGATTGTGTTGGTAGTGAGGCTTGATTGTTTAGTTAAACTAATTTGAGGTGTTATTTTTGGGTGTTTTGGATTTTTCTAATTTGGTTGGGTTAATTCCTAGTTACCGCTTGAAAGTTTGGTTGGTTCGTGGTGTTGTTCGGGGCTTGGCTGAGACTGGAAATGTGGATGAGGCGGTTAGGGTTATTTCTGCTTTACCTGATGCTGCTTGGCGGTGGGAGATTTTGTCTGAGTTGGCTTCCTTTCTATCTGAAAATGGTGATTATGAGGGGCCCTTGAAAATTTTTATGGGCGCTAAGGATAATGACATTGTCCTCGATTATCTCTTGGATGTTCGGAATTGTGTCGAGAATAATGTTGAGAAGGTTCTGGATAGTTTTAATATTAGTGGTGAGAGGGTTAGGCGTGCTGTCAGTAGGCTCGGAAATTACCGGCTACTTGACTGGTTTGGCTTCCTTACTAAGGCGGGAAGGGTGGATGAGGCACTAGAAGCTTCGCGGAGATTTGAAGAAGATCATTATCGCTCAGAGGGTTTATTGAGGGTTGCAGTAGCCTTGGCAGAGATGGGGAATGAACGATATAAAGAAGTTTTGAATGAAGCCCTAACTGTTGCTGAAACCATCTCCGTGAGTGATTATGAAGAGATAATAGCTGGTGCAGCTGTGGATTTTGCATCAGTAGGAAAGGGAAGCGAGGCTATCGATTTAACTTTAAATATTTTAGGCGATTATGAGTTTGCAGACACCCTGATTGCTTGCATTCCTTACTTTGAGGACAAAAATTTAGAATATGCGGTTAAAGAAATTCTAGAAATTATTGATGAGCTTCCGGTTTATGAAAAGTATGAAATTTTAACTCGACTTTTCTCCACTGTTATTTTGCTGCCGAAGCTGGATAAGTCTATTGTTGAAAGAACTATTGAGAAAGCGGAATATGAAACTCTCAAGAGTTCAATGAAATTTATTTACGCCTCTAAGCTTCTTGAGAAGGGTGATGAAGAGGGACGAAAACTATACGAGGAGGTTATGAAAAAGTTAAGAGAGTTTACTGGAGAAAACCGATTCCACCTGGCTTATTCTTTGGTAAACTTCGTGACTCGGGACTATGTAAATGATTTTCTTAAGTATGTCAAAGAGATTCCCGACATAAGAGAGCAAGCCGAAATTCTCAGCAAAATATCCATGTCTCAGATTTCTAGGGGAGAATTTGATGATGCTTTAAAGACAGTCAAGAGCATAACTTTGTCGGATGAGAGTTCTTCTCCCCTCTTTAGTTTGGTTAAACAACTATCTGAGAAAGATTTTGAGAGAGCCCTGAACATAGCTAGAGAGATACCTGTTAAGCATTGGCGTGAGGCCGCATTTTCCACACTTTTCGCCAAAGCGCTAGAGAAAGGAGAGTTCAGAGAAGACCTTTTTAAAAAAATTCTAGCGGGACAAGTTAGGGGGAATGAGGGGGATGTCATTACAATATTTTGGCCGGCAATTATTAGTCTGGCAAAAGCCGGGAGGAAAGAATTGGCTGATATAGTTAAATTATTATTGGATCTTGACAACTTGAAGACCCTAAAAAACACTCTAACACTTTTAGCAGGAGGAAATTTGGAGGGAGCTCTAAAGGCAGCCAGAGAGGGGCTGGGATTCGCAAAGCCGCTGGCTCTCTCCGCAGTGGCTGTAAAGGCTTACAAATCCAAGAAGCCCTTCTCCCCTAAGAAGCTCCTTGAGGAGGCTATGAGGGAAGTAAAGAAAATTAAAGTCTTATTTGAGCTGGACACGGCCTACAACATAATAGCCTCAGCCATGATGGTGACTGGAAAAGTTGAGGACGCTATTAACCTCATTGTGGATAAAGTTAGGCTGGAAGCTCAAGAAGCAGCCATATCGAATCTTCTTCTCCTTATGCCCACAGTTGGGAGAGTGGATAACTTGATTAGACTTACTCAAAGACTCGCTGACGTAATGTATTTGGATCTACTTCGAATCCTTGTTCACACATTTGAGGAAGGTTGCATAAGTGAATTTGAAAAACTAGTAGACTCTTTAATTTCCTATGACTCTTCACTTCTCCAAGATTTAATAGATTATTTTATAGCCGTCCAAAATGTTGGGTGGGCTCAGAGGTTAATCGATAAAGAGGAGGAGGCTGAGGATCGATTATACGATTATTCCGATTTAGGCTTTATGTTTTCTATTATGGGGGACGTGGAACAGGCTAAGAAAGTCTTCGAAAAAGCAGTTGAAGAAATTAAAAAAATTCGTGAGGAACAAAGTGATGTAAGCTATGAAGAATTTTATCTCATGAGAAGTGTTTTAGTGTCTGCTGATAAAACCTGCATAGACTTCGTAAAAGACCACCTAGAACCTGATAAGGGAGAATTACTCTCTAAACTTTTTGAAGCCTACAGGCATGCTTCAAGTGGAAACGTAGAAAATGCACAGAAAATCTTCCAAGACATTATTGACAAAAATCCAAACCTAGAAGACGCTCTAGCCTCCATGGTAGCGGTTGCCGGGCGCGCAGGAGGTAAAGCCTCTGCGGTGCTCTTAAAAATGCTAGAAACCAAAATAAAGGGCCTTCTTGATGAAGATGAGGTCACAAGCGTTATGATTGACTTCTTACTTGCTGGCGGCGACCCCGAAACAATGGTAAAAATGGTTGAAAAAAATTGGGGAAGAAGCTCAGAAATCCTACTTAAAATCGCACCCTACCTAGCAATAGCGGGAAAAGTGGAGACAACAATAAAAATAATAGAGAGCGCAAACCAACACGATAAACATCACATCATCAGAGAAAACGCTAGGCAAATAGCAAGATACAACTTAGAGAAAGCCTTGGAGTTAGTAGAAAATCTACCCGTCTACTTCAAGGACACTGCCCTAGCACGCATCACAGAAGAACTCACAAGAAGAGGAAGAATCGAAGACGCACTAAACATCACAAGCAAAATAGTTCACAGCGAAGACTACATACAAGCACTAACAAATATTCTCTTAATTTTCATAGAAGAAACAGCAAAAGTAACAACCAACAAACAAAAAACATCAACCCAATAGGACACCATAAAAATATGGATTCTCCACATCAAAATAAATATGAAGGAAATAACCAAAAACTATTGACTCTTCGCAATGAACCACTGCACGAAACCCCCCATCTTGACAACGTTAAATTTGTTCCCCCAGCCTTTATGTACCGTTTTCCCCCTTTTCCCTCGAGAGAATGTGGCTTTTCCGCTATTCATGGTAATTCTGGGGAAAAACAACCTAATTTAGCAATGTCAAGCTATTTACATTGTTTATTTGAAAAATTTTCAGAATCCTAAATAAACAAATTGGAAAAGTTTGCAACACGGCTGAATTCAATAAAAGCATGGGAGTAAGAGGTCCGTGAGAAGGACACCGATAAAAGCGTTGCTGATGACTTCTGGAAGACTTTAAAGGGGGCTTGTTCCAGAGAAGAAGAGTACAATATACTTAAAGTTGGGAGAGTCGGGGTTTGAAAAATATTATCGTCTTCTTAGACACAGGCGTATTAGTAAACCGGCTCGCGAAGGAAAATGATCCAAACACTGGAGAGGAACTCTGGAGCAATGAGTCTACTATTTATCACTTACTGATTTGCATGTTTTTTGTCTTGCTTTTTTTCACGGCGCTAACTTTTTTGGAGGGTGAAAAATTCAGCTCCCCAAAAAGATGCAGATTGTAAAAATACATCCGAAGAGGGGAAGGCTTATTAAAAATTAATAGGACAACAGAAAATCGCCACATAATTAATCGTAGACTCGTTGCAGCCTGCAAAGGTAAGAGGATTATCCCCTTTGAAAACATTAGCAAAATTGAAGAAGCCCGCAATAATGCCTCTTAGCTGAGATTGCAATGGTTGTATACGAAAATTACACTATTTTTGGAGGATAATTTCCTATTATGTCTAGGCTCACAATCCAAAAGAGCCTGAACGATAAAGCCCTAAAATGTCTCTCCATCTTGCCTTAAAGCGAAACCGTGTGGTAGTAGGGAAAACGGTTTAGTGAGTTTAGCTTTTCCTGATTATCCTCGAAGGTTTCATATCATTGTTGGCAAATGTTTAGAATTTGGCATAGGGTTATGGTTCGGAAAAGTGAGGGTTGCAAATAGAAGGTGAAAAGGGAAGTTTTTGGTGTGGCTTCACAATTTTTGGATTGTTTCTAGAAGTTTTAGTACTCCGGCGTTTTTGGCTCTTTTCTTGAGGTAGTTTTCGTCTAACTTGTCTCTCTGCCTGGTTAACACGCTTTTAACGTCCTGCTCATCGATTGTTCCTCTGTCTGGTCTGGCAAGCTTGTTTACTATGAAGTCTTCTGGGGAGACAATCCATGCTTCTAGGTCACTGTCAATTTTGGCTCTTTTCCTCCTTTTTAGGGTTTCATTGTCGAAAACTATTCCGTCGGGTCTCAGCCACACTTCTATTTCAATGCCAACCTCACTGTCAACCACCACAAAGCAGGGGTTCTCTGGGGAATAGAGTTCAACATTGAAACTTTTGGAGATCAGCCACTCACGAAGTTCTTCCAATTCTTCGCCTGTCCTCACCATAACGGCTACATCAATATCTAGTGTTGCCCTAATTCTTCCATAGAAGGGGAGAGCGTAACCCCCTATTATCATGTATGGAATGTTTTTTTCTTCAAGTAGCCTGAGAAGTTTCCGAAGAACTCTTAATATTGTGGACAATCTGGTTCAGCTCCAATAACAGCTTGAAGAGGTTCTGTCCCTTTGCAGCTAGTCTTTCAGCGTACAGGGCGTCCTTTACTGCCCGTTCAAAGTCTTTTCTCGTTGCTCTGAGTAGTTTAGCCCTCAAGTTTCTATGGGTTTCAAGGAAATCTAGGCCTAAGGGTGTAGGAATAACTGTTTTTTTGGGTCTGCCGCGTACCGCGTTTTTAACTGGCTTCAACTCTAGGAGTCCCTCCTCTCTCATTCTACCCAATAGGTGGGTTACGTGAGAGGGGCTCCACCCCAATTTCTTTATAAGCTGCCTCACGCCAAGCGGGGTTTGCGCAGCAGTCTCAAGCAGTTTAGCCCTGTCATCCAAAGACATTTTGTTTCCCTTTTGATAACATATTAGATCAGCGCTATTTAAAAATAATTCACATGCTTCATGTAGACAAAGGAGGCACACGCCTCGTATCTGAAATGTGGAATAAGAGAACTTTCTCAAAAACAAACATGAGATTCAGCTATTACCTATGTGGGGGGTTGGATGAGTATGAGCGAACAGGATACCCGCTGTTCTCCCTCTTTCGATGAGCTAAGGTGTATCCGCCACCTTTTTCGTTATTAGTTAACTGTGCATTACGTGGCCGAATCATTTTAAAAAATGATTTGAGATAAGATTGTTTCAATTAAATAGAAATTTAAAAAGTGTTATGGAATTTAGTGGACTATTAGAAAAAGGAACCTTTAGGGGAGTTTATATTAGATAAATATGATAAGCCATGAAGAGAAAAAATCACCAAAGAATTGAGGTTGGCGTTTCGAAATGGGTGAAATCCTCATCAAAATAAAGATACCAAAGGAATTTGAAGAATTGAAAGAAAAAATTGAGACTCTCATAAAAAGAGAAGCGGAAGAGGTTATAGAAAAGCTTGAAGTTCTCAAAAGAGCGAAGGGCTGTCTGAAAACTGGGAAATCCTGGCAGGAACTTGAGGCTGAACTCTATGAAGATGCTTATCGATAGGCACACATATTTATTGAGCATTTAAAAGGAACCCCTAAAGCCACCAGAACGATGTAGAACGTTCTTGGAGTCAAAGAATCATACACGAATGATGTTGCTTATCATAAAGCAGCGTAAATATTCATAAGAACAAATTCTTTTAAAAGTTAGGAGGAGATAAAGGATTTAGATAACTTTTGAGGATGGAAGCGAATTAGAACTTCCAGAATCGTGGATTGAATGTATAAAAATAAAACATAATTTAAGTCCTGAGGAGTACTGGAAGAAGGTCGCACCCCATATCCGCAGGCTTTGGAGCGAGGGCAAAGTACTAATAAAGTTCGGTGAGGAACCGATAAACCTAGCGTTCGGCGACCAAATTTTTGAGAACGAAGAGTACTATAAGCCGACAATGGCGTGGCATACTGAAAGTTGCATCTACACCGATTTAAGAACCTGCATCATGGCAAAAGCAATAGCATCACTAGGCGGAAAAGCGAAGGTGATAGGAATAAGCAAAGATAAGGTGACCGTCTACTCTGGAAGCGAGAAAAAAGAATATGACAATATAGAAGACGCGATGGAAAACGAAGAGAACAGTAGAAAATAAAAAGAAAAAAGGGTAGAGGGAATGGTCATTTATTTTTGTTTGCGGCGTGTGGCAACGATGACTCCCACTACCGCAGCCACTATCAAGAGGACAGCAACACCAACGAGAAGCATTCTGCTCATCTGCTGTTGCTG
>CAZECW010000112.1:0-3180 GCA_964510585.1 uncultured archaeon
ATGCTGTGTTGCATAATTCTTATTTTTTTAATTTATTTATATATTATTTTGAATTTTTTGCAATTTCACATTGTTAATTTGAAAAAATTTAAGAAAATTAAATAAATTCATTAGAAAAAGTAAAATTATACAACACAGCACATGGGAAACATTCATACGCTTAAAGCGTCTTAGACAAATTATGAAATAAGTTTTTCATGGCAAATAGAATATTTGAAAACATAGACCTCATATTAAGCAAAGGAACTCTTGTCAGAGAGTGGAATACAACCACCACCCAAAATGGAACAGAACTCATCAGCATATGTCAATCCTACCAGCTAGAAATAAATGGCACCACCCTAAGCGCCACCAAGGTGACAGTAATAAGCAGCGACGGAACGGTAATACAAGACCCCTACATAATGATTAGAAAAACCGACCTAATACACTGGTCAGGATACTGGCAACTGGTCACCTACTACGTACCAGTATGGACCATTTTTGGATTAATCTGGGTACCCGTCACAGAACTCTGGTGGATACCAGTACCCATACTCTACGGATACGACTTTGCATGCTTCCTTCACCTTACTACCAACGAAAAAACTTTGTGGATTAGCGATACTGTTTATAGATTAGACGAGAATGTTGGCTATCAAGTAGCATCGATGCTCGTGGCAGCAGCAATTTCCGGCTTCGTCGCTGCAGCAATTTTGGTGTTATACCCCGAGCCAGTTGCTACCAAAATTTCAGCAGCTGTCTCAGCCTTGATATCTTTTATTGCAGCTCTCATTGCTAGTCCAATAGACAAAATACCAAAGGATTTAAAGACAAAAATACTAGAAGTCGAGCAGATTAACGATGCAATTGACCCAAATTTTGGTTTCAGATTTTATGAATATGTTCACGCTCCGGTAACTCCCCCGATAGACTGTCTCGATAAGCAAGCCACCCACGCTTGGTACTACGTAACTGCAAACAACGGAATTGTATGCGCAACACCACCATTCGATAAGCCTCTCCCCGTATCAATTCAGTATGCAACTACTTGGGTAGAGTTCTATCATTGGGTCGCAATCAACTACGGGGGCTACAACAACTGGATCTGGATAGGTGGAATACCCGGCGGAACACCAGCCGCATAAACTTCCCATTTTTTTATGGAAAATAGTTTTACCTGCATAACGCCCAAAGTTTTAAAAAATTTTACATATGTAAAGATTGTTGGAGGGTTTATGTTGTCTAAAGTTTTGGGAAGAAAGGTTTGGGAAACTCGTGTGGGCTATACCTTTGTAGCTACATCCTTGTTAGCGTTTGTCCTAGCTTTATTTCTTCCGATGATACTATTTCAGGAGTTACTGGTCTGGATAACATCCCAAGTGTGTTTTTGGACAACAATTTCCATGTATCCGCCTTCATCTGCTCTGAAAATTGCGTGGCCTTTGATAGCCTTTTTCCCTCAGTTGATGCGGGGCCCCAACATCTTTATCCTAGCTTACCCCCATTTCTCCCTTGTACTAGTCGGCTTTGGCGGGTTGGGCTTTGTAGCAGCATTCGGCTTGCTTAGAACGAAAAAGTGGGGAACTCCACTGTCAATTGTGTTTGCCTTCCTGGCCGCATGTCTTACGCTTTCCCTGTTCAGCTGGTTTGATTTGATAACAGTACCTAAGGCAATCATACAAATCATAACATTAATCCTTTTTATCATATACGCTGGTGTGTTATTTAAGTTCCGGGAAGAAAAACTGTCAAACCAGGTTTGGGAAGTCTCTGTAGCCTACATCTTTGTAGTCACATCCCTCTCAGCATTCGTTATGGTCTTACTCCTTGGCCCCGTACTCCTCCAGGAAATGTGGGTCTGGGTATCGCTATTTCAGGTAGAACTTTGGACAATTCTTACAACAACGCCTATAAACATTTATGACCAGCTGAATAAACTCCTGCACCTCTACTTGTATATGGATATCCTCAAATCAAGTTCAGTATTCGGCCCCGAGATCCTTTATCCTAACCAATATTTCCTCCGTGCACTGTTTTCCTCCCTTGTGCTAAGTGGTCTCGGCGGGTTGGGTCTGATAGCCGCGTTCAGTTTGCTCAGAACTAAAAAATGGGGACCCCACGCATCGTATGCGTTCAGCTTACTTGTATGGCTTCTCGCGCTCTACACATTTCTGTCGTTTGAAATGTTAACCATTCCACGGTCAATCATACAATTTGCATCATTGCCCATACTTGCATTTTATTTCTATATTTGGGTGGGTTTCCAAGCGAAAATAACGTCAAAAAGTAGGGAAGAAAAAAATTGAATTGAAAAACAAACCTTTGGTGCTCCTTGGCAATCATACTTAACCAGTGTAGTAACGACAGGAAAAAAAATTGAGAGGTGTTCACGAAAATGAAAACGAAGAACGTATCATACCCTCTATTCTTTTTATTCTTTTTGGGCTTGGTGTTGTATTATATGAACCATCTTCGAGGGGTTGATATCCTTATGCTGGTACGTTCCTATTGGTTGCTTGCAGTATTATTATTTGACTATTGCATTGAACCAATGTGGACGATGGCTTATTTTCTATTTTTTGATATCTTAATTTTTACTGTGGTCCGACCAGTCATTTATTATTTTGTGTCTCTTCCCTGCACTCCTTCCATTCGGTCTAGTTTTCAGGAGTTCGTCTAAAAAATTTGAGAGCTTCCATGAGGCTTGGGGAACCTCAAAAGCCTTTATTGGGGAATATTCCAAGAAAAACAGGTTAATGCTATCTGTGCCACTAGGCTACTTTTCACATGGTCCTGCATTCGGTCTACTACTGTTGCTGGCCAATACTCCTAGCGGTTCCTCCTTCATGCTTTTCTCCTTCTAAGCCATCGATTCTCTTCACTCTTCACCTCTGGGTTTATACTTAGTTCTAGTGAGTCTTTGGTATTCTGCTCAAATCGAGTTAATGAGCGTAAATATTCTCATACTCTTCATCCCTCTGCTTGCAGTGTCAATAATTGGTTTGTTCCACGAGTCAGCCTTTCGGAATGAGCTGAAGTCTCTTTCTCCAGGGAGCAACTCCCCTGCCTAATAGTTCTCCCTTTTTTAGGTGGAATTCTCGACGGAATACCCTCCGCATAAACTCCCCCCTTTTTGTGGAGAACCGTTTTAGTTGAAAGGCGGTGAAATTTTTCCAATATCGTGGTAAAATGTTTAAA